>JBIIHO010000160.1:0-4618 GCA_044235605.1 Steroidobacteraceae bacterium
CTTTTCTACGAAGCGCGTCACTCTGTCATCCTCGCCAGTCTCGAGCACGCCGAAATCGTTGGCCGTTTCCTCTGGAACCTCGATACAGGCGAGAGAGCACCCACGACCGTGTTGTACGTGATCGGCGAGCGCGATGGCGTAGTCCATTTTGTAGATATGATCGCCGGCCAATATCAGCGTGTAATCGCAGCCGAAGCTGCGGATCACCTCGCGATTTTGGAATACCGCGTCAGCCGTCCCTTGATACCAGACATCGCTACCGACGCGCTGGTTGGCTGGTAAGACTTGGACGAATTCATTGAGCTCGCCTCGTAAAAATCCCCATGCCATTTGAATATGACGAATGAGGCTGTGACTGGTGTACTGCGTGAGTACGGCAATTCGGCGTACGCCTGAGTTCACGGCATTCGATAACGCGAAGTCGACGATGCGGAACTTGCCACCGAAGAAGACGGCAGGCTTCGAATGGCGAGTGGTCAGATCTAGCAGGCGACTGCCCCGTCCTCCGGCCAATACGATCGCGGCAGTTCGGCGTGGCAGCTCGAGGCTCGCCACAACATTGTTGTGAATGCTCACTAACTCCCCCGCGATCCGATTTATTGAGCGTGTTTTACATTCGATCCAATTCGGAGCGATTATTAGAAAGCCACAATCAGAGCGATTGTTCAACGTTTTCTCGCGCCGGGGACCTCCGCGCCTGGGACTTCCAAGGAGTCGATACATGAAACGCAATTGGTCGGCCTATCTCGCAGAGTTCTTCGGCACGGCGATCATGATGACCATCGGCATCGGCGCGGTGGTGCTTATGTGGTCGGAGGGCAGTATGTTCCGTGAATGGATCCCGTCCGACCTTTGGCGACGTCTCGCTACCGGGGTCCTTTTCGCGGGGGGCGGCACGATCGTTGTACTTTCGCCGCTTGGTCAACGAAGCGGCGGACACCTGAATCCTGCGATGACGTTCGCCTTTTGGCTTCGCAAAAAAATCTCATTTTTCGATGCGATGAGCTACGTGGTGGCGCAGATCGCTGGCGCCTTGCTTGGAGTGCTTGTCGTCGCGACCTTCGGCGGCGATGCGGCTCGCTCCGTGGATCTTGGTCTGACCCGTCCGGGTATTGGTTACACGCCGACCGTCGCATTCGTGGCAGAGTTGATGATCACGTTTTGGCTGATTTTTCTTGTGTTCTGGGCGGTCGATAAACGATCGATCGCACGCTTCACTCCCTACCTTGCTGGCCTATTAATCGCGTTTTTGGTGATGGTCGAGGCTCCTGTGTCGGGTACCAGCCTGAATCCTGCGCGCAGCTTTGCGCCGGCGGTACTCATCGGAGTTTTCGATGACTTTTGGTTGTATGTGGCTGGCCCAATGTGCGGGGCTGTCCTAGCGGTCTTGCTTTACCGACTACTCGGCCGCGAAAAGTCCGGCACGGGCTGCGCCAAGCTGAACCACACGGATCGTTATCCGTGTTTATTTGAGGGCTGCGGATACCGCAAGTTTTCGCGAGGCACTCGGCTCATCGATGCCGGAACGTACTCCGATCGGGCATTCCTTATCAGGCAGGGCCAAGTCGAAGTTCGTCATCGAAGAGACGACGGCAACGAAATTGTCATTGCTCGACTGGGACCCGGTGAGTGGGTGGGGGAAATGGGGTTACTCCTCGATTTACCGCGCTCGGCCTCGGTCGTGGCGGTTAGCGATATCGAGGTCGATTCGCTGACGCCGAAAAACTTCGAACATCTGGTGGCAGCGCATCCGGAGGAAGGGTTGCGATTAATGCGTCAGCTTGCAGAGCGACTTCATCGCTCGAACCAGGGGCTTATCGTCTGACTTGAGGGTTCACTAACTCTTCATTAACGGCATCTTGTATTTTTTTTTTGAAAGATCCATTCTGAAAGAATTAGAACAATAACCTCGGTTGGCCGGACGAGACGCTCTTCACTGAGACCTCGCGGTGGCCTCCGAACTGGGGGCGGTATGGTCGATTCACAGCAGACGGCTGAGCACAGTCGTTTGAAGAAGGCTCGTTCTGGCGAAGCGTGGTACCGCTGGGGCCCGTACTTGAGCGAGCGCTCATGGGGCACGGTTCGCGAGGATTACAGCGCTAACGGCGCGGCATGGAACCATCTCACTCATGACATGGCCCGCAGTAAGGCTTACCGCTGGGGTGAAGACGGGCTGGCCGGTGTATCCGATCAGTACCAGCTGCTGTGTTTTTCTTTGGCGTTGTGGAACGGTCGTGATCCGATCCTCAAGGAGCGTCCATTCGGCTTGATCCCGGCTGAGGGTAATCACGGCGAGGACTTAAAGGAGTACTACTTCTACATCGATAGCACTCCAACCCACAGTTACATGAAGTACCTCTACAAGTACCCGCACGCGGAGTACCCGTACGAGTGGTTGGTACGCGAGAACGGTAGTCGTAATGGTCGGGGGCCGGAGTTTGAGCTACTCGACACTGGAATCTTTGATCAAGATCGTTACTTTGACGTGTTCGTCGAGTACGCGAAGTCTGGTCCGGAAGATCTATGTATTCGGGTTGAGGTGTGTAATCGCGGCCCCGAAAACGCCGACATTCATTTGATCCCGCAGTTATGGTTCCGGAACATCTGGGGCTGGGGTGAGACTCGTAAGACTCCTCCCAACATCAAGGTAGGTGCAAAACGCGGTAAGCAGATTCGGTTCGTCGCAGACGATTCAGATGCCGACGACCTGACTAATCTTCCCTTTAAATATTCGCTCGGAAAACGCTATTTTTCTGCGGAGGACGAAGGGGAGGCGCTCTTTACCGACAACGAGTCGAACGTCGAGCGTTTGTATGGAGTCGAGCCGTCGAGCGAGCTCAAATTTTACAAGGATGCGTTCCATCGACGCATCGTCAACAACGAAGTCGGTGCAATTAACCCCGATCGAGAAGGCACTAAGGCAGGAATTCACTATCGGCGTACGGTGCCGGCAAGAGGTTCGGTCGTACTCCATTTTCGTTTATCCGATGACAGTAAGGCCTCGCTCGAGGAGGTGTCCTCGGTAGTCGACAAAGCACGTCGTGAGGCCGACGAGTTCTACAAAACTATTCATCCGAAGGGTGCCACGGAGGACGAGTGTCGAATTCAGCGGCAAGCGTTTGCTGGCATGATGTGGTCGAAGCAAAATTATATTTTTGACGTTGACCTGTGGCTGAAAGGGGATAACCCGAAACTCGCACCGCCTGAGTCGCGCGTTGATATCCGAAATAAGCATTGGCGCCATCTCAATTCGATGCGAGTTCTGTCGATGCCGGATAAGTGGGAGTACCCGTGGTTTGCGGCATGGGATCTTGCGTTTCACACTGTCGCCATCGCGATCATCGATGCGGAGTTCGCCAAGCAGCAACTCTGGTTGATGTTGTTCGAGCAGTTTCAGCATCCAAACGGGCAGATACCCGCTTACGAGTGGGAGTTCTCCGATCTTAATCCCCCGGTGCATCCGTGGGCCGTTTGGCGTGTCTACAACATGGACCGCATCCGTTCGGGAGTAGCCGACCGGGCGTTTCTCGAGCGCTGTTTCCATAAGTTGCTCATCAACTTCGCGTGGTGGATCAACAAGGTCGACAGCCGCGGCAATAACGTGTTCGAGGGGGGATTTCTCGGTCTCGATAACATCACCCTGTTCGATCGCTCAGAGAAACTGCCGGGCGGAGCTGTGCTCGAGCAGTCAGACGCCACCGGTTGGATGGGTCTCTTCTGTCTGAACATGATGCGCATTGCGCTCGAGCTCGCAAAAGAAAATAAGACCTACGAGAGCTTGGCGACGAAGTTCTTCCAGCACTATGTCTACATCGGTGCTGCGATGAAGCGTCAGGGCGGGCGTGATCACGACCTTTGGGACGAGACTGACGGTTTCTTCTACGACGTGTTGCGATATCCCGACGGCCACTACGAAAAGATTCGGGTGCGGTCGATGGTTGGACTCATCCCGTTGTACGCAGTCGAGCGCTTGGAGACAGAGTGGCTCAAGCAGTTTCCCGAGTTCACCTCGAATCTCAATTGGTTCGTACGAAATCGTTCAGAGATCGTCGAGCGATGTATTTCGAGGGTTGCGAACCCCGACGGAGAGGGCGAAACCCTTGCGATGACTATCGTCGATCGTGCTCAGCTTGAGAGAATGCTGCAGTGGTTGTGCGATTCGGACGAATTCCTTTCCGACTTCGGCTTACGCAGTCTTTCGAGGGTGCATCTCGAGCATCCGTTCACGCTCGGCGGCAATCAGGTCGGATATGAGCCCGGTGAGGCTGACTGCAAGATCAAGGGCGGTAACTCGAATTGGCGAGGGCCGATTTGGTTTCCGACGGCGTTCCTCATGATCGAGTCGTTGCGCAAGCTTGCCAAAGCGCACGGACAAGATCTGACCGTCAAAGATAAAAACGGCAAGACCTGGACCATCGATGACATCGCGCGAGCTCACGCGAATCGGCTCATCGCGGTCTTTGCACGTGATGAAAACGGTCGTCGCCCTGAGTACGGCAATATCGAGAAGTTTCAGAACGATCCGTACTGGCGCGATTACCTCACGTTCCATGAGTACTTCCACGGCGATACGGGTGTCGGGCTTGGTGCATCCCATCAAACGGGTTGGACGGGGCTT
>JBIIHO010000161.1:0-4611 GCA_044235605.1 Steroidobacteraceae bacterium
CATGCTGATCGAGCCGCGCAGTGCAGCTCCCGGCGCGGTGCTGCGCTGGTCACGGCAAGCAATCGATCTGCTGCGCCGCGGCCTTGGCTTCTGGTCCGTACTGTCCTTACTCATGTGTCTCTGGATGTTCGTCGGACATCGATTTCCGCTAGTGAGCGGCATCCTTGCGCTCGTCGCGCTGCTTTCCTGCATGCTGATCGCATCCCATGTCGATCGCAGCGGCCACATCTCTCTTGGCGAGGCTCTAGAGATGTTGCGGGGCAAGCTTCGGGTAATCCTCATATTCGCGGCCATCGTCGCCGTTGCCGGTGGGATCGTTTGGGTGCTGCTGCTCGCCAAGCCCGGCGTCGCGTGGTGGAACATCCTCTACACCGAACGTAATTCGGTCGATGTTCTCTCTGCCGACGGATTCGTCGCCTTGCGGCAAATCTTTGTGTACTCGGCCTTTGCCCTCGGACTGTGTTACTTCGGCCTCAACATTCCCGGACTGACGTCGTTTTTCCAATTTCTTTGTATGACCTTGCTCGATTTGTCGTTCCGCGAGGCTTGGCGACTTGGCGCGGCGGGTCAGATTCGAAATATCGGGCCCATGCTTGGGGTGGCGCTGCTCTTCATGGTGTTGCCGGCCGTCTTTGCCTTGCTGCTGCCGCCGATCGTCCCTGTGCTTTATTGCTTCTTTGGGGCGCTCGGCTATGTCGCGTTCCGGGAGATTTTCCTCGGCATCGGCCAAAACCAGCCCCAAGAGGCGGCGGCGATCACGCGGGCGACTCCGTTATCATCCCGGGCATGAATCAAAAGAAGCCCGTCCTAGGCCGCGGTCTCGATGCGCTGCTCGGACAAATGAGCGCCAGCCGCGCTACGACCGGTGCACCCGCCCTTCCGGGCGATGAGCTCGCGAAGCTGCCGCTCGATCAGCTGCAACGGGGTCGTTACCAACCGCGTGTCGACATGCGCGAGGAGGCTCTCGAGGACCTCGCGAGTTCCATCCGCGCGCAGGGCGTGGTGCAGCCCATCGTCGTACGTCCCATCGAGATGCCGGGGGCGGCACCAGGCGCGGCACCCGCGCGGTACGAAATCATTGCCGGCGAGCGTCGCTGGCGCGCCGCTCAGATGGCCGGTCTCGAGACCATCCCTGCGGTCATCCGTCGGGTGCCGGACGAGAGCGCCATCGCCATGGCGCTCATCGAAAACATCCAGCGCGAGAACCTCAATCCGCTCGAAGAGGCCCGAGCCCTTGATCGGCTCATCCGCGAGTTCGAGGTGACCCATCAGCAGGCGGCCGACGCTGTAGGCCGTTCGCGCGCGGCAGTCAGTAACCTTCTGCGTCTGCTCGAGTTGCCCGCCGAAGTTGCCGAGCTCGTCGATCGTCGCCAGATCGAGATGGGCCATGCTCGTGCCTTACTCGGCCTGACCCAGAAGCGTCAGCAGATCGAAGTCGGCCAATTGGTTTCTAAAAAAGGCTTATCGGTTCGAGAAACCGAAGCATTGGTTCGTCGGCTGAACAATCCACCGAAAAAAGATGACGGAATGGACCGCGACTTTGGGCCCGGATCCTCTGGTGAAGCCAAGGATGCCAACGTCCGTGACCTCGAAAATCGGCTGTCCGAGACGTTGGGTGCCGACGTCAAAATCGAAACGTCCGGCAAAGGCGGCAAGGGTCGGCTCGTGATTGCGTACCACTCACTCGACGAGCTCGACGGAATCCTTTCTCACATCCATTGATGCCCTGAGGTCGCGACCCTATAATCCGACCGCCTTCGCAGTAGGCGCCGTTTGGAAGCGACGTCTGCTCAAGAATCAGCGAAGCCACTTGCCGTCTGTACAGGTCGCGACAAGTGGCTTTTTTGTTGCCCACAGGACCGTCTGCCCATGACCGTTTCGAGCGATCCGCAAACGCGCAGTCTCGCCGTGCGGATCCTCCTCTGGCAGGCCGCTGTGACAACCGTCCTCGGCGCGCTCGTGGCGTTGTGGGCAGGCTCGAGAACGGGCGTGTCGGTAGTGACCGGCGGTTCGATCGGGCTGATCGCGAACCTGTACATGACTGTGGCGGTGCTGCGCCCTGCGCGATCCGCCGGATTCGCGTTTGGTCGGCTTCTCGCTGGCCAGTTCGTGAAGGTACTGCTGACCGTGGGCATGTTTCTCGCGGTCGCGCAGCGCAAAGACGTGGTGTGGCCTGCGGTGTTCGCGGGTTATGTCGCGACGTTGATGGTCTTTTGGGTAGTACCGGCGCTTGATGCGCCGAAATTACCGCCGCGCTCCAAGGCGCGGGAATGACCTCGCGTTGCTGGGTATGAACGAAGTTAGACGGACCAGGTAAACGAAACACGATGGCCAGTCAGAACGGCGCAAGCGAAACGCCCACCGAATACATCGTTCACCATCTGACCCATCTAAAGGTTGGGCAGGGGTTTTGGACCGTTCATATCGATACCCTTCTGATGTCCTCGTTGTTGGCCGCTGCGGTGGCTGTGTTTCTTTATGTTGGCGTGCGCGGGGGCACCGCTGCGGGCGCGCCGTCGGGCCTCAGAAATTTCGTCGAGATGATCTACGAGTTCATCGACGGCCAAGTCTCCGACATCTATCACGGCAACCGCGCCTTTCTGGTTGCGCTCGCCCTGTCGCTCTTCACCTGGATCGTGGCCATGAACTCCATGGACCTGCTCCCCATCGACATGCCGGGTAGTGTCGCTGCGCTGTTCGGTGCAGAGTATTTCCGAGTGCTTCCGACCGCCGACCTCAACGGTACGGTCGCGATGGCGGTCGTCGTGCTGTGTCTCATCGTCATCTACGCGATTCGCGCCAAGGGCGTTGGGGGCTATCTACACGAGTGGATCGCCGCGCCTTTCGGCAATCACCCGCTGCTCTGGATTCCCAACCTCGCGCTCAACATCGTCGAGCTGTTGGCTAAGCCTGTTTCTTTGTCGATGCGACTGTTCGGCAACATGTATGCCGGCGAGTTGCTCTTCATGCTGATCGCACTACTCGGAATGGCCTTCGCAGTCTCGATCGGCGGAATCTCGCTGTTCATCGGGCAGATCATCGCCGGCACCGCCTGGGCGATCTTCCACATCCTGATCGTGCTGCTTCAGGCGTATATCTTCATGATTCTCCCCATCGTGTACATCTCGATGGCGGAGGAGCATCACTAACCTTCAAAGTTTCGATTTGTTATCCACGCGTTTGTTTGATTTGAGGAGTCTCTGAAAATGGAAGCGATTGCAAACGTCCAGGCGTTCACCGCCCTCGGCATCGGCATCATCATCGGTCTCGGCGCCATCGGTGCCTGTATCGGCATCGGCATCATGGGCGCGAAGTTCCTTGAGTCGGCTGCCCGTCAGCCGGAACTCACCCCGATGTTGCAGGGCCGCATGTTCCTGCTCGCGGGTCTGATCGACGCGGCGTTCCTCATCGGTGTCGGTCTCGCGATGTTGTTCGCGTTCGCCAACCCGCTGCTCGCCAGCCTCGCCGGCTAATACGACTTCCGGAGGGCTCCCGCGAGGGAGACACAGGCTATGACGATCAACGCCACATTTATCGGCCAGATCATCGTTTTCCTGATCCTCTTGTGGTTCATCGGGAAGTTCGTCACGCCTGTCCTGGCTGAGGAACTTAACTCTCGTAACCGCAAGATTGCCGACGGCCTTGCAGCCGCCGACAAGGGTCAGAAAGACCTTGCCGAAGCCACGAACCGTGCCGATGCGATCATTCGCGAGGCTCGCGAGCGTGCCCGGCAGATCGAGGACCAGGCTTCGCGTCGTTCCAACGAAGCGATCGACGCTGCCAAGCAGGCGGCACAGGGCGAGGGTGCTCGCATCGTCGCTGCTGCGCGAGACGAAGCCGCGACGGAGACCAACCGTGCCCGCGACCAACTCCGTAAGGAGTTCGGTTCGATGGTGGTGGTCGGTGCTTCTCGACTGCTCGAGCGCGAAGTCGATGCGAAGACGCACGCGCAATTGCTCGACAAGCTCGCGGACGAGATTGCACGTGGCTGAAGAGGCAACCATAGCCAGGCCGTACGCCCGCGCGGCGTTTGAGCATGCGCATGCCGCAGGGCAGCTCGCCGCGTGGGGCGAGATGCTCGAACGTGCGAGCGTAGTGCTCGGCGATGCTCGCGTGAGCGCGCTCGTCGGCAACCCGCACGTACAGCGAGCGGAGCTCGTGAGCTTCGTCGCCGATCTCGCTGGCGTATCGGGCAACGAGAAGGCGCTCAACTTTCTGCGCTTACTCGCCGACAACGCCCGCCTCGCGCTTTTGCCGCAGATTGCCGTGCAATACGCCGCGCTGCGCGCGGAGGTTGAGAACACGGTGGACGTCATCGTGACCTCTGCACTGCCGCTAACGGCTGAGCAATCCGAGAAGTTGACGCAGGCACTCACCCGCCGCTTGCGTCGCACGGTTCGCCTCTCTTCGACGGTCGATCCGTCGCTGATCGGCGGCGCCGTGGTACGCGCGGGCGATTTCGTCGTCGATGGCTCGCTTCGCGGGCGCGTCGAGCGACTCAGTAACACGATGGCCGGCGCCTAATGCGTCGTCCGCACCAGGTTTTTTAGAGGACCCCACATGTCCATCAAGGCATCCGAGATTTCCGATCTCATCAAGCAGCGTATCGAT
>JBIIHO010000162.1:0-4587 GCA_044235605.1 Steroidobacteraceae bacterium
CCCGGTGGTCGAGCGATTTTTGCAGGCTTATTAGTGCGAGCAGGTTTCGTCGTTCACGAGGCCGAAAGTGGAAACGCCGCCGTTGGTCTCTTTCGAAAGATGGACGTTCTCGATTTGGTCGTCACCGACCAGTTCATGCCCGATGGAGATGGCTGGGTTGTGCTCGAGTCGATCTATCAGCATCGTCCCGAAGTTCCCGTCGTAATGATTTCCGCTGCGCCAGCAAGTCGACCTGAGGGTTTGGACGACAGAATATGTTTCGCGGCGGAGTTCTTGAAGCCCGTCAACCACAACGCGTTTTTGACCTGCGTTGGGCGCTTGCTGGGTCTGCGCTGGACCGATTCGCCGCCCGTGGCGCGAGGTATCGATACGCCTCCGGGTTTGCGTCCCGACGCGACCGAGCTCGCCGCGCTGCGCAACATGGTGGAGCTTGGCGAGGTGACGGCGATACGGGAGTGGGCGGGGACGTTGCGGCAGCGCGCACCCGAATACTCCGGGTTTGCCGACCGAGTGGAGGCATCGGTTGCCGATCTCGATTTCGATACGCTGCAGGAACTTTCGACGGAGTTAGCGTCCTGATGCGCTCGCGTATCGACGTCCTGTTGATCGATGATTCGGTCACTGATCTTCGTCTGTTACTCGAGTTGATGGCCCTACGCGATTTGCGATTCAGCGTCGCACGCGATGGAGAGCAGGGTTATCGTCAAGCTGTCGCGCTCAACCCTGGGCTCATCCTTCTAGATATTCACATGGAAGGAATCGACGGCTTTTCTATATGTAAGCAACTGAAAGCCAATCCGCACACCGCCGCGATACCCGTGATTTTTCTGACCGCAGCGACCGACCTCGTTACCCGTCTCGAGGGTTTCAAGGTAGGCGGCGTCGATTACATCACCAAACCTTTCAACGAAACGGAAGTGTTGGCGCGAGTAGGAGTACACCTCGGTCTTGCCGCGCGACGGGTCAGCGAAGACGTAGAGCGAGACGACGCGGGCGAGGGCGCTCGTCCTTTGACGACACCCGACGAGGTGCTCGTCGTCGCTGCGCAGCGCATCTTGCGCGACTCGATCGACTCGCCACCGTCACTCGATGAGCTGGCAGTACAAGTTGGCAGCAATCGCCGAAAACTGGGTGAGGTCTTTCAGGCGCTGTGTGGTCAGGCCGTTTTCGCGTGGTTGCGAGAGGAGCGATTTCGTCAGGCCTATCAAATGCTTTGCGACACTGATCTTCCGGTGTCATCGATCAGCGAAGCGCTTGGTTACTCGACACCTGCAAACTTCGCTAAAGCTTTCAGGGAGCGTTATGGTTTGACTCCAACGGAGATTCGCGAGGGCGCAATATCCCCCCCCCCTCTCTATTAAAGCCATCAAAGATTCGGTAGAGCGAAAACAGCGAGCAACGCACAAAGCGCAGTGAGTCTCGCCACCTCAAAGATTCGGGCGAAACGTCGCCCCTCGAGTAACCAGCCGAGGCTGACTGTCGAGAGCACGATAACCACTGCCCAGGTGATTCGATATTGCGAGGCGAGAGTCGGTGCGATCGCGAGAAAGTAGGTCACGATCACAGCGAGGAGGGCGTATTGCAACATGGCGTATCGCTGTACGCCTCCGGACGTTCTTGTGCTGAAACGTTGGACGCTCCGTGGATCGAGATGGGCTAGGGCTACTCCGCGACCGCCGGGCGGATCAAACCAAGTTCGTACTGCGCCAGTTATTGATCCCGCGTTCAAAGATTTTCGAAGCACTTCGGCGTAAACGTTGAGGTTGCCCCAGACAGGGTTATAGCTCGCGAGCGGCTTACGCAGGCCATAGACCACAGGCTCGTCGTCACGCTCTTCGGCGAATGTTCCGAAAAGGCGGTCCCACATGATGAAGATGCCGCCGTAGTTCTTGTCGACACAGTAATCATTTTGACCGTGATGAACTCGGTGGTTCGAGGGCGTCACGAACACCCGGTCGATCCAACCGAGTTTACGTACGAGCTCGGTATGTACCCAATACTGATAAAGCAGATCGATGAGTGCCACAGTCCCGAACACGATAGGAGGAACGCCGAGTAGGGCCATCGGCAAATAGAACGGGAATGAGGCGAAGGCGCCTGTCGAGGTTTGGCGCAGCGCCGTGGACAGGTTGAAGTACTCCGAGGAATGATGAACCTGATGGGCCGACCACATGAGATTGATCTCATGGCCAAAGCGATGGACCCAGTAATAAATGAAATCGTATGCGATCAGCGCGATCACCCAGACCCAGATCGAGTCGGTAGGTAGCGTGCCGAGTCGAAAATTTTCGAAGGTCCACACATAAATTCCGAACGTGAACACTCGGACGAAGACGGCTGACACCTGACTCAGAATCCCGAAGTTCAAACTCGTGATGGCATCGGGAATATCGTACGTGGTGATTCCGCGGCGATGCGCAATCCATGCCTCGAGCAGGATCGAGGCCATGAAAACTGGTAAGGCGTAAACGATAGGGTTCACACCACGACTATAGCGGGAAGTCGCTACACTGCGCAGGGATGGCTCTTGTACGCCCAAAGTCCACTTGTTTTCTGTTGGCGGTGATCGGTCTCACCGCTGCCATGGTGTCGGGTGTGGCTCGGGCGGAGGCGGCATCGACTTTACAGCCCACCGTGGTTGTCGTGGTTCGTCACGCAGAAAAGTCGGGCGAGGGCTCTCGCGATCCATCGCTGAGTTCGGCGGGCCAGGAGCGTGCTCGTAAGCTCCGGCTCATGTTGCGCGATATGGGCATCACGGCCGTGTACGTAAGCGATACGCTTCGAGCGAAGGAAACCGCCGAACCCATTACTTCGTCGCTCGATCTCGTCGCGGTGACTTACCCGGGCCGAGAGGTCGCAGCCCTCATCGATCAAGTGTTAAAAAACGCGGCGGGTCAAACCGTTTTGGTCGTAGGGCACTCAAACACCGTACCGGAAATGATTTCGTTACTGACGAGAGGGCGTGAGTCCGTCGTATTGGATGACGCCGAGTACGACGCGATGTTCATCGTCACGATTGACCATCGCAATGAATCGGCGTTACTCAGATTACGCTACTGACTCGCTTTTTTTGACGGTATGCGTGCTTAGGGCTCGAGCAATGCCCGATTTTCCCGAAAATATTGGACCGTCGTTTCGAAGAGAGCTGTCTTAAGGCCTGCGACGAACTGCGCACTTGCCGGGTTCGGATGCTTGAGCGGCAGGCCGGGGTTCTTCGTGTCCTCGAGCTCCAATGTCATGGCTGCGAGTCGCTCGTCGATGACTTGGGTGATGCGCTCTGGGGTCACGAGGTGAGAGAAATAAAGCAGCGCGAATAAATCCGATCGAAGCAGGTGGCGGGGTTCGTCCATCGAGAGCATTCGGATGAGCTCGGAGCGGCCGGCTGCGGTGATCCGATAAATCTTTCGATCTTGTCGCCCTCGCGTTGATTTTGCGGTCGGCTCAATGAGTCCTTCCTTCATTAAGGATGAGAGGGCGGGGTAAATGGAGCCGAAGCCCGTGGCGAAGAAATGATCGCCCGCCGATTCGGCGTGTTTTTTGAGGTCATATCCACTCGCCTCACCGAACGAGAGCAGCCCCAGGCAGAGCGTTTTGGCGTCCATGAGACAAATTATATCGGATCGATATAAAATTGCGGGGAGGGTGGTGCTAGAATCGCCGCCCTCGTGTGGGGCGGTAGCTCAGCTGGGAGAGCGTCGCGTTCGCAATGCGAAGGTCGGGAGTTCGATCCTCCTCCGCTCCACCATTTCCCTCGGATGCCGGGCGTGCCCCCGTAGCTCAGTGGATAGAGCGACCGCCTCCTAAGCGGTAGGTCGTCGGTTCAACTCCGGCCGGGGGCGCCATTACCTCCTACGCCTCCGCTCAGATGGGGTACTCCAAGGTCGTCGGTTCAACTCCGGCCGGGGGCGCCATTACCTTTATTAACGCCGCGGAGCGGTCCGGAATCAGTCGCACCCTTCGGGTAGAATGTCCGGCTTTCGACGGTTCCGGGGGTTTGTTTCAAACATGGGCGCCTCGCGCAGCGATCAACTCGCTTCTTCTCCGCTTTACGGCGGCAATGCCGACTACGTCGAGTCCCTCTACGAGCAATATTTGAACGACCCGGCGTCGGTCTCTGCCGCCTGGCGCGAATATTTTGCTCGTATGCCACAGCCCACCGGGCCGGAGCGTTCGCACCGCGCGATCCAAGATGCGATCGCGGAGCGAGCCCAAGCCGCCCGGCAGGTTGGCGTTGCGGTTGCGGCAGCGCTCGATGGCGATGCGGGTGCGAAACAGGGCGCGGTGTCGCGCCTCGTTCAGATCTACGCAAACCGCGGTCATCTGATCGCCAAGCTCGATCCACTCAACCTCATGCAGCGAGAGCGACCGAAGGTTTTGGGTCTCTCGTACTTCGGGCTGACGGAGGGCGATCTCGATACGCCGTTCTTTACGGGTAGCCGCGTCGGAAATGTTCCGGGCCGAGCCACGCTGCGCGAGATCATCGCGACGCTCGAACATGTGTATTGCGGTTCGGTCGGCGCGGAGTTCGCGCATGTTTCGAACACGGACGAGCGTTTGTGGTTGCAGGACGAGTTCCAGTCGGGGCGC
>JBIIHO010000163.1:0-4586 GCA_044235605.1 Steroidobacteraceae bacterium
CTGACACCATCGTCTACGACGTCGTTCGTCATCGCGAAAAGAAAGGCGTCTACGCCGTGTATGCGCGCTTTAAAGACGAGGCGGCCTTCGAGTACCACCAGAAAACACCGTTCCACGATCGACTCGTCCCGCCGATCTTCGAGTGCCTCGATGGCGGCGCCGATGGCATGACCCTCGATTTCTACGATCACGTTGGCTGAGGAACGAGTGCCCATGAATACGCCCGTACTCGGCCCGGTGATTCAACTGGGTTTCGTCGTGCCGAGTATCGAGGCGGCCGTAGCCCACTGGACCTCCATCGGCGTCGGTCCGTTTTTCCTTTTGGAACACATTCAGTTCGGACGCTGTCACTTTCGCGGCGAGCCACTGTCGATCGATATGTCAGTCGCCGTCGGCCAATGGGGCACGGTTCAAGTCGAACTCATTCAACAGCACTGCGATACGCCGAGCATCTACACCACGTTCGACGGTTCTTCGCGCGGAGGACTGCAGCACATGGGCGTGATGACCGATTCGGTCGCCGACTCGCTGACGCGTCTCGCTGAACGCGGCGTCTCTCCTGTTCAGGCCGGTGAAACGGCCAACGGTATTCGCTTCGCCTACGTGGACACAGACGAGCGTCCCGGGGCGCACCCGGGCGGGATGATCGAACTCATCGAGCGCGGCCCGGCCATCGACGGATTTTTTTCTCTCGTTCGCAAGGCTGCCGTCGACTGGGACGGTCGTGATCCCTTGCGTAAACTCGGGTGACCGAAAGCGTCTCAACGCTTCATCCGCCGCTGCGACCCGTGCAGCTGGCCTATCACGTACCCGACTCGCGAGAGGCCGCCATGCAGTACGCGCTGACGCGCGGTTGGGGGCCGTTCTATCTCATGGAGCGCATCCCGCTCGAGTTCGCGAAGTATCGCGGTCAAGAAACATCTTGGGTGCATACGTCGGCCTATGGTCAGGCGGGCGACCTCATGATCGAACTCATTTCTCAGCCCGACGATACCCCTTCGGTACTACGCGAACGATTCACGCGTCACCAGTACGGCCTGCATCATGTGGCCTCATTCGTGGAAGACCTTCCGGCAGCGATCAAAGCTGAACGACAGCGCGGGCATCAGATCGCCCTCGAGGCCCGCACGACGACGGGCGTCGATTTCGCGATGATCGATACCGTGGCGGCGCTCGGTCATATGCTCGAGCTCTACGAGCCCAATCAAGCGCTCAAAGATTTTTACGCATTCGTACGACGTAAGTCCGAGGGCTGGGATGGGAGCCATCCGGTTCGAGTCTTGCGTTGAAGTGCCGATCACGGAGAAACGATATGAACTCATTCAAAGATAAAGTCGTCGTCATTCTCGGGGCTGCAGGCCGCGACAACATGGGCCAGGTCATCGCGCGACGCTTCGCGGCAGAGGGTGCCAAGGTCGTGGTGGCCGGACGCCATGAGGCGCCTCTCTCCGAACTTGCTGCAGAGATCGGCGGCGACGCCCAGGTCTGCGATATCACGCGCAAGGCAGACGTCGAGGCGCTCGCCGAGGCTGTCTGGCAACGGCACGGGCGTGCCCACGTCGCCATCAACTGCACCGGATGGGGTTTGCTCGCGAAACTACTCGATACCACCGAGGAGCAACTCGACCAAGTTTCAGCTCTTCACTTCAAGGGCACGTTTTTTTTCATGCAGGCGTTCGTGGGTCGAATGTCCCGCAGCGGAGGCGGCTCGGTGATCACGGTGTCCTCGGCCTCGGTTCGGGCTGTGCTCTACCACCACGCCGCTTACATCGCGACTAAAGCGGCCTCCGAGGCGCTCGTGCGATGTTTCGCCAATGAATTCGGTGCCAAGGGCGTCAAGGTGAACGCCCTAGCTCCAGGATTCACTGAAACGCCGATGACGGCGAACGAGTCGAAACTACCGGGCCTACTCGACCTCTTCCGCAAGGAGTATCCGCTAGGACGGATCGGGACCTCTAAAGATGTCGCAGAGGCTGCGCTCTGGCTTGCCTCAGAGGCAAGCTTCATCACGGGTGAAACGCTGCAGATCAACGGCGGCCTCACCTTGCGTCGTAATCCGTCGCCGACCGAGATCAACGCGGTACTCAAAGCGAACGCGCCGCCACGCACCTGAACCGCGGGCGGCGCTCGCACACGCTGACGCTTAGCCCTTCGGAGCCTCGAACGGATCGAGGTACTCGCGCACGTAAGGCTCGGCGAGACAATCGACGATGCCCGGACCGTGCTCGGCAAGTGCCGGCGAGGTCATGTGGGCTTCTTCTGCCGCCGCGCTCGCGAACGATTCGATGACGGCGTAACGCCGCGGCTCACGCAGCTTGAAGAATTCGTAGTAGAGCGTATCGGGCTCGGTCTTACGGACAACCTCCGTCAGCGCTTTGCAACGCTGCACGAACTCCGCCTCGCGACCTTCCTTGATGAGCATCCTCGAAACGAACGTGACTTTCGACATGGTGGTTCTCCCCGAAAAATACTGACAAGAGACGCAAACTCAGCGTCGTTGATCGAAACGTCGTCCGACCATTGCCGCTGCAATGTTCACCTTCTGGATATCGACCGCGCCGCCGGCGATACCCCAGCCCCAGGCATCGCGCAGGCGACGCTCCATGGGGTATTCCCGCGAGTAGCCGTAGCCGCCCATCAACTGCACAGCATGGCCGCACACCTCTCGGGCGATTTCGTTCGCGAAACATTTCGCCATCGAAGACTCGAGCACCGAGGGCATACCGTGCTGCGCGTTCACTGCGGCACGCCAAATGAGCAGCCGCGCGGCATCCACTCGCATGCGCATTTCGGCCAGTCGCAACTGCACCGCCTGAAACTCGACGATGGGCTTACCGAACTGTTTACGCTCCTGCACATAGGCGATCACGTCATCGAGCGCACCGGATGCCTGCGCGAGCGCCATCGTGGCGTTACCGCAGCGCTCGAGATCGAAAGCCTCCATGAGCTTCTTAAAGCCTCCCGCAGGAACGACGATGTTTTCGAGCGGGATCGCGCAGTCTTCGAAGACGAGGTCGGAGGACGGAACGCCACGAAAACCCATGAGATTTTCGCGGGCGCCGAAGGTCATTCCGGGAGTGCCGCTTTCCACGTAGACGGCACCGATGCCCTTGGGGCCCGGGTCATCGGAGAGGCGGCAGTAGACGACATAACCGTCCGCATGACCGCCACCCGAGCACCAACGCTTGGTGCCGTTGATGACCACGCGATCTTTTTCGATGCGCGCGCGGGTCGTGAGGTCGGTGAGCGCCGAGCCCGCATTGGGTTCGGACATCGATACCGCGACGATCTTTTCGCCACGACATACGGCAGGCACCACCTTGCGGCGCAGCGACTCTCCGGCGAAATGCTCGATCGCGCGCACGGGGCCCACACAGGACTCGAAAACCGGAAACGCCACAGCACCCGAGATCTTGGCCAACTCTTCGATGACGATGAGCGCCTCGAGATTGCCAAGCCCTAAACCACCGTATTCCGACGATACGTTGATGCCGAGGAAGCCCATCTCCGCGAACTCTCGTACGAGCTCGTGGGAGGGTGGTTCGTCATGTTCTTCGCAATGCTTGGCATGTGCAGGAAGCCGCTCTTGGGCATACTTGCGAGCAGTCTCCTGCAGCGCTTGTTGTTCCTCGGTCAAAGAGAAATTCATTACAAGGTCTCCCGATGTCTAAATCCGAATCTATCTTGAGCGGCATCCGCGTACTCGATTTCGGTCGATACGTCGCGGGCCCCTACTGTGCCACCCTCCTCGGCTATCTCGGCGCAGAAGTGATCCGCATCGAAAAACCCGACGGCGGTGAAGACCGCTACATCGCACCCATCACTTCGCAAGGCGAAGGGGGTGTCTTCCTGCAGACGGCCTGCAACAAAAAATCGCTCACGCTCGACTTCGGCAAGCCGGAGTCGCGTGACATCGTACGACGACTCGTACAAACCGCCGATGTCGTCGTGGTCAATCTGCCGCCGGCCGCTCGTGAGTCGCTCGGTCTCGATTACGCGACCTTGTCGGCGATCAACCCGAGGGTCATTCTCGCCTCTCAGACGGCATTCGGCGAGCACGGACCCTATGCGAGCCGCGGAGGCTTCGACGGCGTCGGTCAGGCGATGTCCGGAGCCATGTTCATCACGGGCACTCCGGGCGCACCCGCGAAGGCGGCGGCGCCGTACGTCGATTTCTCGACTGCGGTGCTCTCGGCCTTCGGCGTCCTCGCGGCGCTCATCGAGCGCGACCGCTCGGGACGCGGCCAACACGTGCAAGCGGCGCTGCAAGCCACGGCCCTCGCCGTCTTCGGCTCCCATCTCATCGAGCAGGGCGTCACCGGCATCAATCGCGTCGGCACGGGCAACCGAGTGCAGACCTCTGCGCCCTCCGACGTCTTCGCAACACTCGACGGCCACGTGCTCACCCATGTGGTCGGCAACGGTCTTTTTCGCCGCTGGGTGAAACTCATCTGCGGTAGTGACACGGTCGCGCAAAAACGCTGGCTCGATGATCCGAGGCTGCAGGACGACGCTGGCCGTGGCGAACATTCGGCCGAGATCCTCGCCGCCATGCGCAGTTGGTGCGCCACGCGAACCACGAACGA
>JBIIHO010000164.1:0-4568 GCA_044235605.1 Steroidobacteraceae bacterium
CGCGTATCAGCCGGCGATCGCGTGGAATTCCTCGCGCAGGGCACCATCTACCCCGACGTCATCGAGTCGGCCGGTAGCAAAACGGGCAAGGCGCACGTCATCAAGAGTCATCACAACGTGGGCGGGCTGCCCGCGCACATGAAGCTCAAGCTCGTCGAGCCGCTGCGCGAGCTCTTCAAAGATGAAGTGCGCAAGATCGGTGTCGAACTGGGGTTGCCTGCCGAGATGGTGTATCGGCATCCGTTCCCGGGCCCCGGTCTAGGTGTTCGAATCTTGGGCGAAGTGACCGAGGCGGCCGCCGACACACTACGACTCGCCGATCACATTTTCATTGAAGAGCTGCGTAAGTCCGGTTGGTACGACAAGACGAGCCAGGCCTTTGCCGTATTCCTGCCCGTGAAGTCGGTGGGTGTTACGGGAGATGGTCGTCGTCACGATCCGGTCATCGCATTACGCGCCGTCGAGACCATCGATTTCATGACGGCGCATTGGGCGCATCTGCCTTATGACTTGCTCGACGTGTGCTCGCGTCGCATCGTCAACGAGGTCAAGGGCGTGAGCCGTGTCGTTTACGACATATCAGGTAAGCCGCCGGCGACGATTGAGTGGGAATGAGATCGCGCTCTGCCCGAGACGCTGGGTCGGATCTTAAGGCAGTGCAGCAGCCTGACGTAAACCCGTAATCATTGACGTGCGTAGCAGATACTCGCGGGCCCTCACCGGATCGGCCGCGGTAGCCTGCAGTTCACGCAGTGTCTCGCGTCGTTTGGCAGGGTCGCGCTCTTGCATGCGCGTCCGGTTCTGGTGGGCTTGAGCGATAATTTGCTGTTGTGCGACCGGTCGACGCTGGCGGGTGTATTGATCGAGCAAATCATCCGACTCGCCGTGCCACACGCGGGCCAGTTTCTCGCACAAGTTGAAGGCATCGTGGATGCCGCCGTTCATACCCATGCCGCCGCTCGGACTGTTGAGATGAGCGGCATCACCCGCCAACAACACCCGGCCCTTGCGATAGTCTTCGACGATTCTTTGATGAATTCGATACGGCCGCGACTCGAGCACCTCGTAGGAGCGCCCGGTCGGCACGATGCGTTGTAGCTTGGCCTGGATGGATTCTAGAGTCAGCGCGTCGTCCATCGACTCGCCCTCATCGGCGTAGAGGCTCACTCGCCAGAGTTGCGGCAACCGAAGCAGGCTGAAAGTCCCCTCAGTTGACCAGCAGTAATTGACATTGGAGAGTCCGTCGAGGTGATCCTCAAAACGAAAGTTCGTCGTCGCAAGAATCGTAGTTTCGGGATAGGTGCTGCCTTCGAAGCGCAGATCGACTGCCTCGCGCACGCGGCTACGAGCGCCGTCGGCACCGATCAACCAGTCTCCGGTGAGGGTTTCGACCTCACCGCTCGCTCGACGTACGGCGACCGTCACACCCTGATTTCCTTGGGTAACGCCAGTGACCTCAACACCTCGGTGGAGCGTCACGTTCGGCATTAAGGCAAGTCGACGTTCGAGTAGCTCGCAGAGCACCTGCTGTTCGCACTGGAGACGATAGGGGTGTCGCGTGTCGTCAGCGATCGCGGTCAAATCGAATACGGCGCGCTCGCCGGATGGATGCATCCGGACCTGCCAAGTCGGCGTTTTGAGTCCTGCCGCGACGAGGGGCGCCGCGAGGTCGAGCTGCTCGAGCAGATCGAGCGTGGGCGGGTGCCAGGTGGACGCCCGAAGATCGCGGCTGCGTTCGAGCGCTGCTTCGAGCAGCTGCACCGGAATGCCAGCCTTCGCCAGCAGCGCAGCGCAGGTGAGGCCGACCGGGCCCGCGCCCACGATGATGACTCGGTGATCCATTGGCGGGAATGGTACACGCCCGTCCAAGTCCCGGGTCAGATGGGCTAGTCGCGCGCAAGTTGCGATGCGATGATGCGTCGCGTGCAGTCGGTAACTTCCATCGCCCCTCGATGGTGGACGCAGAAGCGATGGTGGGTCGCGATCATGCTCTGCGCCGTCACCATGATCGGCTACATCGATCGTTTGGCGCTCTCTGTCGCAGCGCCGCTGATTCGTAGCGAGTTCGGCTTCACCAACGAGCAGTACGGCTTCATCACCGCCGCGTTCCTCGTCACCTACGCCGCTGGCCAGTTACTCCTCGGTCCGCTCATCGATAGATTCGGCAGCAAGCGCTCACTATCACTCGCGGTTTTTTGGTGGAGCGTTGCGTCGGCGTTGCACGCCCTGGCTCGCGGAGTGTGGGGGTTTTTCGCGGCGCGGGCGATGCTTGGCATTACCGAAGCCGTCAACTTCCCTGCGGCCTACAAAGTGGTCGCCGAGTGGTTCCCTCGTGCGGAACGCAGTATGGCGAGCGGCTTCATTACAGCGGGCACTGGCCTCGGTGCTATCGTCGCGCCTCCGCTCATCGCCTTGATCATTGGTATTTTTGATGGGCTGCATGCGCGCGGGTGGTCGCCCGTACAGGGGTGGCAGGCCGCCTTCATCGTTCCCGCTGCGCTCGGGCTCATATGGGTGTGGCTCTGGAACCGTCACTTCGAGTTGCCTGAATCAGACCCGACGCTCGGTGCGGAAGAGCGCGCACTGATTTTGGCCGACCGTCCCGCAGAGCCTGTCGCGCCGCCCACTTCGACGGGCTCGACGGGCGAAGAACTACGCGGATATTTCGGTAGGTTGGGCTACTGGTTCTCGTATCGCCAAACCTGGGGTCTTGCCTTGTCGCGCTTCACCGGTGATGGCGCGTTCTACTTTCTCGCGTTCTGGATCCCGAATTATTTGGCTGACGAGCGTGGCTTCGGCTTGGCGCAGATCGCATGGGCTGCGGCGATCCCCTTCATTTTCGCAGATCTCGGCTCGCTCGCGGGCGGTTATGCAGGACAACGGCTGATCAAGTCCGGACTTTCCGTCGATACGTCACGCAAGGCCATGATTTGGGTCGGCGCCCTGATGGCGCCGTTGGCGTTGCCCGCGGTCTATGTCGATTCCGCGTTACTCGCCGTATTGTGTATGGGCCTTGGAATATTCGGTATTCAAGTGAAGAGCGCCTCGCTCTTCACAGTTCCTACAGATGTGTTTCCGCCGGCGGCTGTTGGCACCGTATGGGGCGCGAGCGGCGCTGCGGGCAGTTTTGCGGCGGCGATGTCTCAGCCCGTCATCGGTTGGACGATCGATCATTACTCCTACGAACCGGTATTCGTGGCGGTCGCCTCGATGCATATCGTTTCCGTACTCTGTGTGATGCTGCTCGTGAGAAAAATCGAGCCGATCACGCAACGTAATTGACTCCGCCCTTACTTGACGTGAGCGAGAGGAGCTTCAATGAACAGCATCGTGCATTTCATCGCTGAGACCCGTGAATGGGTCGAACGGGTAGTCATCGGTCTCAATCTCTGTCCGTTTGCGCCGGCGCCTGCACTCAAGGGATTGATCCGCTACGTCACGAGCGAAGCCGAAACGCGAGAAGCGTTGCTCGAGGATTTGGCGACGGAGTTGCAGCGACTCGTTGCGTCACCGCCTGAGGAGATCGAGACGACTTTGCTGATCCATCCGCGGGTCCTACAAGACTTCCACGACTTCAACGACTTTCTAGAGCTCGCAGACGAGCTGCTGCGAGTATTGAAGCTTGAGGGCGAGATTCAGATCGCAAGCTTCCATCCGCATTACCAATTCGCCGACACCGAGGTGGATGACATCGGCAATGCGACTAATCGATCGCCGTATCCAACCCTTCACTTGTTGCGGGAAGAGAGCATCTCGCGGGCGGTCGACTCTTTTGGTGACACCCGCCGTATCTCCACTGCCAACCTCGCAACGCTTGCAAAGTTGGGTCTGGAGGGGCTGCAGGCATTGAGACGGGGCGCGCCAGAGTGACACGTGCTTCAACCAACGCCTTGAGTCCGAAGAAACTGCTGCACACCAAGTGGACGGTGGTCGTGCCGCGCAACAAAGAAAAGCATTTCCTCGTGACTAAAGTCCTTGAGCCGATGCCGCCGGGGTCGCCTGTGGTGTCAGTCGAGATCGAGGCGGTTCATTCGAAGCGCACACGTACGATCGCCTGGCGAGAGCTCAAGAACGAGCTGCAATGGCGCCGCGGATGGGTCTAAGGGAAGGGTGATACCACCCTACGCGCCGTCAGGCTGCGGATTGAACAGCGGGAGCTGAGCTGCGGATCAGATAATCGAAGGCACCGAGTGCGGCTTTCGCGCCATCGCCCGCGGCAATCACGATCTGCTTGTAGGGTACGGTCGTCACGTCACCCGCCGCAAACACACCGTTCGCATTCGTCGCGCCGTGATGATCCACCACGATCTCACCGAAGCGCGATAGTTCGATGGTGCCCTTCAGGAACTCGGTGTTGGGTACGAGACCGATTTGAACGAAGACGCCCTCGAGTTCGAGTCGATGAGCGCTGCCACTTGCGCGATCTTTGTACGAGAGGGCATTCACGGTCTTGCCGTCACCATGGATCTCGGTGGTCTGAGCGTTCACCACGATCGATACGTTAGGCAGGCTCTTGAGTTTGGAAACGAGCACGGCATCCGCCTTGAGCTGGTCCATGAACTCGACCA
>JBIIHO010000165.1:0-4545 GCA_044235605.1 Steroidobacteraceae bacterium
CTACGCCGTAGGCCAAGCAGTGAGCGAATGATCGGCAGTTTCAGTCAATGGGTTGCAGGTATCGCCGAAGAGGTACCCCAAGATCATGACGAAGTCAGCGACTCGGACGTTACCCGCGACGATATATTGATCGACACGACCACACTCGCGCGACTGCCTCGGGGCGCGGCAACCGGCATCGCATTACACGCGGTGCTGGAGCACGCAGATTTTCAGCGTGTCGAGACGCTACCCCCTCTGGTGGAGCAACATTTCGGCTCGCTGATCTCCGATGCCGAAGTTCGCGATACCGTGACGCAACACCTGAGCGCGATGATGTCTCATCCGTTGCGCGCGGCAGCACATCAGCTGCAACTGAAAGATGTTGCACTCACTGATCGACTGAATGAGGTTGAGTTTTACTATCCGATCAAACGATTTGATCCTAAGACGCTCGCAGCTGCGACCGCGATCACCGCAAGCCGCTTTCAATTCAGTCCTGTTGACGGTTTCCTACGCGGGTTCATGGATCTCGTGTTTCGCCATGACGGCCGGTATTACTTGCTCGATTGGAAGTCGAATTGGCTTGGACCAAAAAAAAGCGCCTATTCACGAGATCGACTCGATCAGACGATGAACCAGAGCCTTTACTCTTTGCAGTCCTGGCTTTATGCGCTAGCGCTCGATCGCTTCCTCGCGCAGCGAGTTCCCGACTATCGCTACGAACGTGACTTCGGCGGAATTTTTTACGTTTTCGTACGTGGGCTTGACGCCAAAAACCCTGAGCATGGCGTTCACTTTTCAAAGCCCGAGCCGGCGTTCATAAAAAAACTAAGCGATACACTCCTTCGGCACGGAGCAGCACGATGAAAGTGCCGGCGCTCAGCACCTTTCTTGAACACGAGGCGTTTAATACGCTTGATCGCCACTTCGCGAATCGAATTTCGGGGAACGCCAAGTCGGGCTCAAGACTCGCAGGTCATGCTGCAGCAGTCGCGAGCGCAATGCTCCGACGCGGACACCTCTGCGCGCGACTCGATGAGCACCCCGATCTTGGAAATGAACTCCCTCCTCTCATGGAGAGCTGGCCGAGCATCGAGCAATGGAGAGTCGATCTCGAGGCGAGCGGGCTTGTCGCACTCGATGGAGAGACCTTCCTTCCGCTGGTGCTCGATACTCAAGGGCGTCTTTACTTGCATCGATACTTCGAATACGAACAACGCCTCGCTGCAGCCTTGCGGGCGCGCGTATCAAACGGTCGCTTCAAAGTAATCGTCGGCGGACCCGGTACCGGTAAAACAACCCGTATTCTCGAAGAGCTCGCAACGCTGCAACGCCGCTCACCGAGGCCGCGTGTCGCCCTCGTCGCGCCGACCGGGAAGGCGGCCAAGCGAATGGAGGATAGCGTCCGCTCCGGTGCCCCCGACCTCCCAAAGACGGCTTCAACCTTGCACCGACTGCTTGGCGCCCGCAGAGACTCGGCATTCTTCAAACATCACTCAGGCAATCCGCTGAATGAAGACGTCGTGATCGTCGACGAAGCGTCGATGGTCGATTTGCCACTCATGGCCAAACTGGTCGAGGCACTCAAGCCCTCTGCAGAACTCATTCTGGTCGGCGACCCGGATCAATTGGCATCCGTAGAAGCTGGCGCAGTGCTTGCTGATATTGCGGAGGCCGCCAACCTCGTACGCAACGTCGAGACACCGTTCGGCGCGATGATGGTGACACTCAAAACACAGTATCGATACGGCCCGCAGAGCGGCATCGGTCAGCTCTGCGAAGCCATTCGGATCGGCGACGGAGATCGCGTTATCGAGTTGCTGACCGACACCCGATACGGGGATATTCGCTTGCGTGCCCTACCCTCGAAGGACGCACTCGGAGCAGAACTCCAACGCACACCGGCGATCTCCGATCTTCGCGATGCGCTCGCGCTCGATGAGCCTGGGGAAATTTTGTCTGCATTGGGGCGCAGCCGCGTGTTGTGTCCGACCCGTCAAGGCCCCTATGGGTTGGAGTCAATCAATACGTTGATCGAAAACCAGCTCGTCAACGCCCGCCAAACAAGGCCGATCGTACTCATTCGAAACGCCTATCCGCTGCAACTCTTCAACGGTGACAGCGGATTGATCATGAGCGCCGCTCAAGATGGCGAATCGTGGGCGTGGTTTCAGGGACCTGAAGGAACGCCTCAAAAGTTCTCAGCGCTGCGGCTCCCCCCGCATGAAACGGCTTATGCCATGACTGTACATCGAAGCCAAGGATCGGAATTCGATCGAGTGCTCGTCATTTTACCGAGCGGGAAAAATCCCGTCGTCACTCGAGAGCTGCTCTACACGGCGGTGAGCCGCGCACGGCGCGACGTCGAAATTTGGAGTGATCCTCAGACGCTTCGCGAGGCCTGTTCACGCAAAGTGACGCGGCACTCCGGTCTCATTGATCGATTGCGTTAGTCCTACGCCCATAAGCGTGCCGCGCCACGCACACCCGAAGAGTCTCCCCATCGCGCTTGCAAGATCCGAGTGGTGCAGGCATCTGAAAATACATGTCGCTTGATCAATGACGGCAAGCGATCGTACAACTCGTCGACATTCGCCATACCACCACCCAAAACGATGACATGAGGATCGAAAAGATTGACGACGGCGGCGAGCGAACGCCCGAGTCGATCGACATACCGCTCGAACGCAGCAACTGCGAAAGACTCTCCACGACGAGACGCGGCAATGATCTCCTCCCCGGTCGCCCGAACACCGGCAGCTTCAAAAAAATCCCGCTGTAGCCCAGTACCGGATATCCACAACTCTTGGCATCCGATCTGACCACACCAGCAACGAGGCGCACCCTTCACCTCATCCACGGAAGGCCAAGGCAAGGGATTATGCCCCCACTCACCGGCGATGCCGTTGGCCCCGTGGATCAATTTTCCGTCGATCACGAGACCCCCGCCGCATCCCGTACCGATAATCACGGCGAATACGGAATGTGCGCCGGCGGCCGCACCATCAACAGCTTCGGAAAGAGCGAGACAATTGGCGTCGTTACTGAGGCGAATACGCTTTCCTAGCGCGCGCTCGAGATCTTGTGCGAACGGCTTACCGTTCAAATAAATCGTATTTGAGTTTCGCAGTAATCCGGTTTTGGGAGAGATCGAGCCGGGTGCGCCGACACCGACGCGATCCACGTTCGCGGTTTGAGTCTCGATGGCCCGCACGAGCTCCTGCACAGCGTGGAGTGCAGAGTCGTAATCGCCGGGCGTAGGTAATCGCTTGCGAACGATCGGTGTACCGGCCTCATCGAGCGCCGCCGCTTCGATCTTGGTGCCGCCGAAATCGACCCCCACCATGATTGACGCTCCGTTCATGGTGCTATTACACCCGCATCCAGAGGCTCCGTGCAAAAAAAAACGGCGGCGCTTTCGCGCCGCCGTCTTTTTCCGGCGTTACCGAACTGGAGAGATCAGAGCCGGTCGAGGGTCATCACTTTGTCCCAGGCCTTCACGAAGTCCTTGACGAACTTCTCTTGGCCGTCGTTCGCGGCATACACCTCAGCGATCGCGCGCAGCTCGGAGTTCGAGCCGAATACGAGATCAACCGGGGTTGCAGTCCACTTGGTCTTGCCCGAGTCACGATCGAAGCCTTCGTAGACGCCTTCGGTCGCCGACTTGCGCCACGCGGTCTGCATGTCGAGTAAGTTCACGAAAAAGTCGTTGGAAAGCGTACCGGGGCGGGCGGTCAGCACACCATGAGTCAACTTGCCATGGTTGGCGCCGAGCGCACGCATACCGCCGATCAGCGCGGTCATTTCAGGTACCGTCAGCGTCAGCAGATTTGCGCGATCGACCAAGGCCTCAGCAGGCGAGAGATAACTCGCTGGCGTGTAGAAGTTGCGGAAGCCATCGGCGGTCGGCTCTAGCGGACGGAACGATGCGACGTCCGTCTGCGCTTGCGAGGCATCCATGCGACCCGGAGCGAACGGCACCGAGATCTCGACACCCGCACGCTTCGCGGCCTGCTCTACCGCTACTGCACCGCTGAGCACGATCAGGTCGGCCATCGAAATTTTCTTGCCTCCCTTCTGAGTGCGATTGAACTCTTGCTGAATGCCTTCGAGTTGCTTGAGCACCTTCGAGAGTTCAGCCGGGTCGTTCACCGCCCAGGTGTTCTGCGGATCGAGACGAACGCGGGCACCATTCGCACCACCGCGCATGTCGGTTCCGCGGAACGTCGAGGCAGAGGCCCATGCCGTACGAACGAGTTCGGCAGTGCCGAGACCCGAAGCTGCGATACGCGACTTCAGCTGAGCAATGTCGTTGGCATCGACCAACGGATGATTGACCGCCGGAATCGGGTCCTGCCACACGAGCACTTCAGCGGGAGCCTGCGAGCCCAAGTAACGGGTGCGGGGCCCGAGATCACGATGCGTCAGCTTGAACCAGGCACGCGCGAACGCGTCGGCGTACTGATCCGGATTTTTGCGGAAGCGCTCGGAGATCTTGCGATATTCCGGATCGAACTTCAGCGACAAGTCCGTCGTGAACATGATCGGCGGGTGACGCTTGGT
>JBIIHO010000166.1:0-4541 GCA_044235605.1 Steroidobacteraceae bacterium
GCGCGTCAAAGAATTGGAAGATCTCATCTGGAAGCTGCGCGAAGAGGGCGACTCCATCGGCGCGCGCATTACCGTCATCGCCAAGGGTGTGCCGCCCGGCCTCGGTGAGCCCGTGTTCGATCGCCTCGATGCCGATCTTGCCTACGCCATGATGGGCATCAACGCCGTCAAAGCTGTCGAGGTTGGCGCAGGGGTGCAGGTCGTCGCGCAGCGCGGCAGCGAACATCGCGACGAACTCACGCCGACGGGTTTCACCAGTAACAACTCGGGCGGTGTGCTCGGGGGTATCTCGAGCGGACAGGACATCATCGTCCACGCTTCGCTCAAGCCGACCTCGAGCATTCAGGTGCCGGGCCGCACCATCACGGTCGATGGCGAGCCCACCGAGATCATCACCACCGGTCGTCACGACCCGTGTGTCGGTATTCGTGCGACGCCTATCGCCGAGGCGATGATGGCGATCGTGCTCATGGATCATTGGCTGCGCCATCGTGCGCAGAATGGGGACGTCACATCGACGACCCCCGTCATTACCAAGTCGGAGAAAAAGCGATGAGTCGTCAATGGAATGTCGCCGTGCTCGGTGCAACGGGTCTCGTCGGCGACACCATGATCAAAGTTCTCGAAGAGCGGAAGTTCCCCGTGGGAGAGCTCTATCCGCTCGCGAGCAATCGCTCGCTCGGCAAGAGCGTCGAGTTCAACGGCAAGAGCTATCCTGTACTCGACGTCGATACCTTCGATTTCTCCAAAGCGGACATCGGTCTTTTTTCTGCAGGCGGTGAGGTCTCTCGCGCGATCGCGCCGAAGGCAGCTGCGGCAGGCTGTGTCGTCATCGACAACACTTCCGAGTTTCGTTACGACGACGACATCCCGCTCATTATTCCTGAGGTCAATGCAGCGGCGATCTCGCAGTTTACGAAGCGTCGCATCATCGCGAACCCCAACTGCTCGACCATCCAGATGCTGGTCGCGCTTAAGCCCATTTACGATGCCGTCGGCATCGAGCGGATCAATGTCGCGACGTATCAGTCGGTCTCGGGCGCCGGCAAAGAAGCGGTCGAAGAGCTCGCCGAGCAGACCGTCGCACTCGTGAGCGGCAAGGGCCCGGTCAAGCCCAAGGTGATCGCGGCGCAGATCGCATTCAACGTCGTGCCGCAAATCGATAAGTTCATGGATAACGGCTACACCAAAGAAGAGATGAAGATGTTCTGGGAAACCCAGAAAATCTTTGGTGACTCGAACATCAAGGTGAATGCCACCACCGTTCGCGTGCCGGTGTTCTTCGGGCACTCCGAGGTGGTCAACATCGAGACCCGTCAAAAAATAACGGTGCCCGAGGTGCGCAAGCTGCTCGGCAAGGCGCCGGGCGTGAAGGTGATCGACACGCGCGAGAAGGGTGGCTACCCGACGGCGGCGGTTGAGGCGGCGAACGACGATCGAGTTTTCGTCGGGCGCATCCGCGAGGACATCTCGCACGAGCGCGGCCTCAATTTTTGGATCGTCTCCGACAACATTCGCAAGGGTGCGGCCACCAACAGCGTGCAGATTGCAGAAATCCTCATTCGCGATCATCTTTGAGCGCAACGCGCTTTGCCGGGGGGTGACATCGTGACGCAACGCCAACATTCTTTGACCGTGCGGTCCCAGGCACTGCTGCATCATTTGCGCCTGGGTGTTGCCCTGGCGTTAGCCTTCGGTGGAGTCGGGGCGTCTGCTTTCGAGCTCGGTACGGCACGGCTCGTCTCATCGCCAGGCTCGGCGCTTGAGATCGAAGTCGCTCTGCTCGACGTGGCCGCCGGTGAGCTCGACGCGCTCAAGCCACAGTTGCCTGCGAATTCACGCTCGCCATCGCTCGCCTCCGCCTCGATCGAGCTCAGTCAGTCGTCCTCGGGCGCGCCCGTGCTGCGCATTCGTAACGCGACGCCGGTCACGACCGATGAGGTTCGCTTCGTGGTCGTCGCAGATTGGGGCCGCGGCCGACGCTTCCGCGAATATCTCGTTTCTTTGAGCGCACCCGCAACGCCGGCAGCGCCCGCTGCGGCGACGAGCGCATCCACTACCGCATCCACCAACTCATCGACATCACCCAGTTCGACGCCTGCTGCATCGAGTTCGCCGGCTTCTCAGCAAGCCGTGCGCCTCGTGCGGCGCAATGAAACTTTGATGTCGATATCGCGCGAGTGGTCCGCGACCACCGGCGTCACGTTGCCGCAGGCGATGCTTGGCATCTTCCGCGCCAACCCCTCGGCCTTCGGACCGGGTGGTATGAGCGAGATGATCGTCGGCTCGGTTCTCACGCTGCCCGATGCCGCGGCGCTCAACGCGATCTCGCCCGCGGCGGCTTCGAGCGAAGTCAGTCGAACGCTCGGCATCTGGCGCACGGGTGGGGCAGCGTCGGCCCGACTCAGTCCGCCGGCGCCCGGTACTCAGACCCTGACCACGGCGCCGACGAAGACGACGACGCCTGCGAAGCCGGCAGCCGCGACGACCGCGGCACCGACGGCCGCGCCAATTACCGCCACCGCACCGCCCGCTAAAACGCTGCCGCCCGCCGAGACCCGAGCCGCGCCGACCCCAATCCCAACCCCAATCCCAACCCCAATCCCAACCCCAACCCTGACGCCTGCACCCGCACCGGCAGCGTCATCGACGCCTGCGACCTCATCGGCACCGGCGGCAGAGGCCCCGGTCGCGACACCGCTCGCTGGTGAGCCGGCGGCGCCGGCGGCGCCAGCCGAACCAGAGACCCCCGAAGCCAAGGCCGCGCGGCTCGAGGCTGACCTGCAAGCCGCCGCAGCCGAAGTCGAGGCCCTCAAGGCCCGTCTTGCCGCCGCAGAGGCCCCCTCGGGCCCCGACGCGGTCGGGCAGTTGGGTTGGATGGCCGAGGCCCGTCGCTGGGCTGCCGAAGCCTGGTGGTCAATACCCGCTTTGCTGCTGATCTCGCTCGTTTTGCTGATTGCCTTCTTGGTTCGAGGTCGCCGCCGCGCCGAGGCTGCCGAGCCCGCCCCCCGCCAGGAAATGACCTTCGACCTGCCGCCCATCAAGGCCGCGCAGGACGCCGACCCGCTCATGGACACGCCGCTGCGCGCCGCCCCCGCGCGCATCGCACCGGTCGCCGTCCCCTCGATTTCGGTTGCGCCCACCGCATCGCCGATTGATGAGGATCTCGAAGGCGATCCGCCGCCGGTCGATGAAGCCGGCAGCAAGATCAACCTCGCGCGTGCGTTCATCGAGATGGGCCAGCACGATGCGGCCATTCTCGAGCTGCAGGCGGCGCTGCGCCTCGGCGATGAGACGCAGCGGGCTGAGGCGATCCGCTTGCTCGATTCCTTGCCGAAGTCGTGACCCCTGAATTCGTGACGTTGATCGAATGACTCGCTGGGCGATGGGTGTCGAATACGACGGCACGCACTTTTGTGGCTGGCAGCACCAGCCCGGGTTACGCACGCTCGAAGATGCGTTTGCGACGGCGATCGGCACCGTCGCAGACCACACGATTTCTTTGATTTGTGGTGGACGTACCGACGCCGGCGTACACGCGGCGGGGCAGGTGATCCACTTCGAGACTGAAGCCTCGCGCTCCCCGCGCGCTTGGGTGCTCGGCACCAATGCCAATCTCGATCGTAAGGCGAGCGTGCGCTGGGCGCTGCCCGTGCCCGAACATTTTCATGCGCGCTTCTCGGCGATTCGTCGTCATTATCGTTACAGCATTTTCAATCGCAGTGCGCGTTCGGCACTACACGACGGTAGAGCTACCTGGGTGCAGGCACCACTCGATGTCGCACGCATGCACGAGGGCGCGCAGCATCTCGTCGGCGAGCACGACTTCAGCGCGTTTCGTGCGGCCGAGTGTCAATCGAACTCACCCGTTCGCCGTGTCGATTACCTCTCGGTGCAGCGCGAGGGCGAGCTCGTTTACATCGATGTTGCCGCGAACGCGTTCTTGCACCACATGGTGCGCAACATCGCAGGGCTCCTGATCGAGGTCGGTCGCGGTCTGCGCGGGGTCGATGAGGTCAAAACCTTGCTCGAGGGTCGCGACCGTCGCCGCAACGCGCCGACCGCCGAGCCCGAGGGGCTTTGCTTACGCCGTATCGAGTACCCCGAGGCGTTCGGATTGCCTGATCCGGTATAGTCGTCGCATGGCCTGGTTCGAAAAAATCGTGCCCTCGCGCATCAAGACCGAGCGTCGTTCGCGCTCGGTGCCCGAAGGGCTTTGGATCAAGTGCACCGCCTGCGATTCGCCGCTCTACCGCGCCGAGCTCGAGCGCAACCTCTTCGTCTGTCCGAAGTGCGCGAACCACATGCGCATCGGAGCGCGCGATCGACTGCTGCGCTTTCTCGATCCCGACACCGCCAAAGAAATCGGCGAGCGCGTCACGCCCGAAGACCCGCTCAAATTCCGCGATAGCAAGCGCTATCGCGATCGCCTCACGGCCGCTCAAAAAAGTACCGGCGAAAAAGACGCTCTGATTGCGATGGCCGGTCGTCTCGAAGAACTGCCCGTCGTCGCTTGCGCCTTCGAATTCCAGTTCTTGGGC
>JBIIHO010000167.1:0-4461 GCA_044235605.1 Steroidobacteraceae bacterium
GCCTCGCGACCCTGAACAACGTTCGCGCCCTCGTCTCGAAGTTCGACATCCCGACGGGCGGTATCGTCCCGCGTGGTTCGTACACGAGCAAGGCGCTTAACCTCTGGGACATGCAGTTCAGTCAGGAACTGCCGGGCTTCGCCGACGGACACAAGGCTCGCGTCACGCTCGACATCGGTAACGTCCTCAATCTCATCAACAAGAAGTGGGGTGTGATCGAGGAGTACGGTGAAGACGTGCGTCTGATCGACGTCAGTTGCGCCGGCTCGAACGGCGTGTCGGACAACGCTGGCACACTCACTTGCGCTCGCTACCGTATCGCTTCGGCGAACTCGACGTTGCTCAACCCGGAGACGGCTTCGGGTCCGGCCGGCGGCGTCATCCGCAACACGGAGCGCTCGCGCTGGCAGATCCAGGTGGGTCTGAAGTACGAGTTCTGATGAGTTGATGTCTAACGAGACTCGACAAAAAGGGGGCGCCGCAAGGCGCCCCTTTTCTTTGGGGCTGGCCGTCCTGCTCGTTTGCCCTATTGCCGACGCGGCGCCCACTCCGCCTCCGACAGCCGAAGGCACGATTCGAATTGCCACATGGAATATCAGCTTCTTCCGTCGCGACGAGGGCGCCCTCGCGCGCGAGCTTTCAACGGGTGATTCGTCGCAGCCGCGGACGATCGCTGCAGTCCTTCAGAAGGTCAGGCCAGACCTGCTGCTGCTCAATGAATTCGATTACGACACTAAGGCCCCGGCGCTATTTCAGAAAAACTATCTCGAGGCCTCGCAGGCGGGCGGCGAGCCACTGCGCTATCCCCACTCTTTCATCGCCCCTTCCAATACCGGCGTACCCAGCGGTCTCGATTTCGATCGAGATGGAAAAGTCGGCGGCGGGGGCGACGCTCTAGGTTTTGGAGTGTTCCCTGGCCAGTACGGCATGCTGGTGCTATCGAGATTCCCCATCGATCGCGATACAACCCGGACGTTCCGATCATTTCTTTGGCGCGATATGCCCGGGGCGATACTGCCTCCGGGCTGGTACTCCGACGAGACGCTCGCGAAGTTGCCGTTGTCGTCGAAGAGTCACTGGGACGTCGCCGTCCGATTGCCGACCGCGGCGGGCGAGGCTCAACAGACCCTGCATTTTTTGGTGAGCCACCCCACTCCTCCCGGATTCGATGGTCCCGAAGATCGTAACGGTCGTCGCAATCACGACGAGATCCGTCTGTGGGCGGACTATATCGATTGGAATCGCGCGGGCTATCTCGTCGATGACTCAGGTCGGCGCGGTGGTCTCGATACGCAAGCGTCTTTTGTCATCGCGGGTGATTTGAATGCCGACCCGGTTGATGGAGGAAGCGTCAGCGGCGCGATTGCACAACTGCTCGAACATCCGCGAGTCCATCGCGAGGCGGCGCTCGGTGCGTTGGCGCCGCGTAGCCTCGGCGCGGTCGAGGCCGCGGCTCGCCAGGGCGGTGCGAATCTGTCTCAGCGAGGCAATCCCGCATTTGATACGGGTGATTTCTCTGATGGTCCTCGATCGGTCGGCAACTTGCGGGTGGATTACGTGCTGCCTTCCAAAGATCTCGAGGTCTGCGCATCAGGGGTATTCTGGCCGAAAGCGGACGATGCGGAATTCGCACTCGTCAACGACGATGCCGAGCGAAGCTCGGATCATCGTCTCGTCTGGCTCGACATCGCCCTACCGGGACGACGCTGCCCCCGCTGATGGTTCGGGCTGCAAAGACTGATAGCGCTTTCGAGTCGTCGCTTCAGCACACTCTGCAGCCGACATGCTACTCGTGCAGGCACCTCCGGTGATGGCGCGCTCCCACGATCCGTACATGGCATTCGGCAGCAGAAACCAGCGCATGCCGAGCAGTGGAGCGAGCTCATCGGCCCGCGCTGCATAGACCTGTCGATCAACGAAATCACGGAGGTCGTCACCGACCAGCGCGACGATGCGATGAGTCTCGGCGATCCACTTGCGACGAATGGTCTTGTCGGAGCTCTCCCACTCTGGGCGCTCACGACGAAGCGAAAGCGCATCAGGGTCTGCGGCATTTGGGAGATTGAGAGCCTGCAAATTACGAAGCGTCGCGGTCCGCGCGGGGCAGGCATCGTCGGGCCTGGCGTCGACAGTTCGGCACTCGCGGTTCGTCACATAGAAAATCTTGTGCCCGGCACGAGAGGCTGCTTGCAGAAACTCGACCGAGCCTGCAATCGCAGGCGCCGACGCCTCGCGCATCCACGCCTGCCATGAAGGCTCGTCATACTCGCCGCCGAGCAAAGCCCGACGCGCCTGATAGAAGGAGTTGTCGAGGACGGTCTCATCGAGATCCACGATGATCGCAGTCGGCATTGCAGCGAGTCGACTAGCGTCGGTGCCCTGCTGTTCAAGTGCCGCGCTTCCGGGTGCAGCGATCGTGGTCGCGAGTCGCTCGGTTGCAAGGCGGTAGACCTGCAAGGCGGAGATCTGATATTCCGCCGCCCGCTGCATCCATAGGGTAGCGTTCACTTGCTCGCGGCCAATGACGGGCGGCTCAGCACCCATCGTCGCTGCGGAAGACACCAATGAAAGCAGCACTATGAGGCTGCGGATGAGTAATGCTCGGGATACGTGTGTCATGGGGCGTCATGTTAAGGTGCGCCCGTGCTGAAAGACACTATCCGAACCATCCCCGACTACCCCAAACCGGGAATCCAGTTCCGCGACATCACCACGTTGCTTCGCGATGCAGCCGCTTTCCACGAAACCGTCGAATCTCTGTCAGCACCCTATCGAAACCGCGGTGTCGGCTCGGTCGTCGGCATCGAAGCTCGGGGGTTCATCTTGGGCGGCGCGGTCGCACTTCAGCTCGGCACAGGGTTCGTACCCATCAGAAAGAAAGGCAAGTTGCCGCACGAAACCCTGCGTGTCGAATACATGCTCGAATACGGACACGATGTAATGGAGATCCATCGTGACGCCATTCGTCAGGGCGAAAAGGTGATCCTAGTCGACGACCTAATTGCCACGGGCGGATCTGCTCTCGCTGCGATTTCATTGCTGCGCTCGCTGGGAGCTGACGTCGTCGCCGCCTGTTTCGTCATCGATCTTCCAGAGCTTAAGGGCGCCGACCGAATCCGTGCCCTGGATATTCCCGTCCAAGCTCTCGTTACATTTGAGGGCCACTGAATCATGCGTCAAAGATCACTGGTTGCCATTGCGTCGGCCGCACTGCTGGCACTCACCGCCTCACTCGCCGTCCCGCAGGAGCGCACGGAAAAACCCCCACTCCACGGCCAGCGTTGGATGGCGATCACCGGCAAGCCTCTCGGTGCGACCGCCGGTGCGCGAATCTTTGAGCGCGGAGGTAATGCTGTCGATGCTGCCTGCGCCATGATCGCTGCGACGGCGACAATGTGGGATGTCCTGCACTGGGGCGGTGAAACACAGGCTCTCATCTGGCATCCCAAACTCAAAAAGGTCATCGCCATCAATGCGCTCGGCGTCGCGCCAACCGGTGCCACACCGGACTTTTTCAAGTCGAAGGGGCTCAAGTATCCACCTGAATTCGGCCCGCTCGCCGCGACGACGCCTGGCACGCCTGGGGGTATCCTCGTGATGCTCGCAGAGTACGGAAAGCTTTCACTCGCTGAAGTGCTGGCCCCCGCCATCGACCTTGCCGATGGCTACCCCATCGAAGCGCAGACCGCGGGTCTCATCGAGCGCAATAAATCGAAGATCAAGGAATGGCCGAATACGGCTCGGATCATGCTCCCGCATCTCGGTCGCGCGGCCGATCGCGGCGGACGAGAAGGTCCGCGCGCAGGCGAAATCTTTCGGCAACCAGAACTCGCCGCAACGCTACGCAAGCTAGTCGACGCCGAGAGGCGCGCACTTGTGCGGGGCGCAACTCGTAAGCAAGCGATCATGGCTGCGTACGATCGTTTTTATCGAGGTGATATCGCGGCAGAACTCGCCTCGTCCATTCAGGCAGAGGGTGGGTTGATCACCCGCGAAGATCTGGCCAATTGGCAAGTGAAAATCGAGGAACCGCGGCAGGTGAACTACCGGGGTGTCGACGTCTACAAACTCGACGTCTGGACTCAGGGTCCGATGATGCTACAGGCCCTCAACATTCTCGAAAACTTTGACCTGAAGGCCATGGGTTACAACTCAGGGCGATACCTGCACACCCTGTATCAGTCCATGAATCTCGCCTTTGCCGATCGAGATTTTTATTACGGCGATCCCGCCTTTCCGCCCGAAGAGCCCGTGCGCGGCTTGCTCTCCAAAGATTATGCGAAGCAGCGTGCCGCGCTCATCGGTGAGCGTAACGATCCGACGATCGGACCGGGCGATCCCTATCCGTTCCAGAGCGGCGTCAATCCCTATTCGAAGTGGCTGATCGATCGCTCTGATAAACCGAGCTCGACCGACGAACGCCCCTACTCACCGGGCGGTGTGACGCCGACGGTCATGCGT
>JBIIHO010000168.1:0-4391 GCA_044235605.1 Steroidobacteraceae bacterium
GCAGAGCTGCCAGCAAAGCGCCGCCTAAGGCGGCGGGCGTTGAAGAATCTGCGAGCGCCTTGAGAATCGAACTGGCTTCAAGTTCAGATAAATCTTTCTGATCGAGCAGGCGCTCGAGCAGAGGACGCAGACTCTCGGGTCCGTTCACCGTCGGCCTCCCTTCTGCGTCAAAAAATTACGCATTAGAAGAGGTCCTTCCGGAGTAAGAACGCTCTCGGGATGAAATTGCACACCCTCGACCATCAGTTCTCGATGCCGAATACCCATGATCTCGCCCTGATCGGTTTGCGCAGTGACCAAAAGCTCGGACGGTAATGATGACAGCTCGGCGATCAAGGAGTGATAACGGCCCACTTGGCACGGCGAGGACATCCCGGAAAACAAACCAAGTCCATCATGGGTAACGAGCGAAGTCTTGCCATGCATCAGTCTCCCGGCACGAACCACCTTACCGCCGAACACTTCCGTGATGGACTGGTGACCGAGACAGACACCGAACACGGGCACTTGGCCCGCGAAAGCGCGAATGATATCCATGGAGATACCCGCGTCATACGGTGTACCAGGGCCAGGTGAGATGCAGACGTGAGTAGGCTTGAGCGCCAAAGCCTGTTCGATCGTTATCTCGTCGTTGCGACGAACGTCGACCTCTGCGCCTTCGACGAGAAACGCTTGCACCAAGTTGTAGGTGAAGGAATCGTAGTTGTCGATCAATAGCAGTCGGGCGCTCATGACACCTCTCCCGCCATTTGCAAGGCTCGGGCGGCCGAAGCGCTTTTCGCTAGTACCTCTTCGTACTCGCTTTGCGGGTGACTGTCGGCCACGATGCCGGCACCCGCCTGATAGGAATACTCGTCACCCCTGAAAACGAGCGTGCGGATGGTGATGGCTTGATCCATTTCACCTTGCGCGCCGAAGTATCCGACCGTCCCGCCATACAAACCGCGACGTACGGGTTCGAGCTCATCGATGATTTCCATGGCGCGAACCTTGGGCGCCCCCACCAGAGTGCCGGCCGGGAAGGCAGCGGCAAATAAATCGAACGCATCGCGACCTGCAGCGAGCTCCCCGTGAACACCGCTCACGATATGCATGACATGGCTGTATCGCTCGATAGAGCGATAAGGATTGACGTGCACCGAGCCTGCGCGAGCCACGCGTCCCAAGTCGTTACGCGCCAGATCGACGAGCATCACGTGCTCAGCATTTTCTTTGGCGTCCGCCAGTAGTTCCTGTTCTCGCCGTCGATCTTCGAGATCATCGGCAGCGCGCGGCCGCGTACCCGCGATGGGCCTCAGTTGTGCGTGCCCAGCTGAGAGCTTCACGAGCGCTTCGGGTGAGGAACCGACGACTTTGATGTCGTCTAGAGCAAGGTAGTACATGTAGGGCGAAGGATTGATCAGCCGTAGAGCGCGATAAGCATCGAACGGATCGACCGAGTGACGCCCTGAAAACCTCACCGACAGAACGAGCTGATAGACATCCCCCGCGGCGATATATTCCTTGGTGCGCGCGACACCATCCAGGAAATAGTCCGGCGACATCGAGGCTTCGGCCAAAGAAAATCCACTGGAAGTCTTCGGCGAAGGTACGGCGCCTCGCAAGGCTGCGATGACTTCGCGGCGCAGCGACTGACGCTCGGACTCACTACCCGCATGCAGTAACGCGATTCCTCGCGTCAGATGGTCGAAGACGAGTAGCGATGACGGCGCGACGTAATGCATGTCCGGCACTGCGGAAACCGCAGCCGGGCGGGCCCGCAAGCGCTCGAACCAGCGTACGACGTCATAAGAGGAGTAACCGACCAGACCGCCAGCGAGAGGAAACCCAGGTCCGGCCCCGGGCGCAGTGGGTCGAGGCGCCGTCGCCAGTGCAGCGCGCAAGGCGTTGAGCAGCTGCGCTTGGTCGACAGGCAGGGGCTTACACTCGTCGCCAAGCCACTGACCTCGGCCATCTAACCGAAACTGAAACGATGAATCTCCGAACCCAATGAAAGAATAGCGCCCGAGACGCTCGCCACCCTCCACGCTCTCGAGCAGGAAGGTCGGCCTGAACGCGTGTAGCTTCAGGAAAGCAGAGACCGGTGTATCGAGATCACCGGAAATATCGAATGGCGGTTTCATAAATTAAAAAACCCATCCCGGAGGGTATCCGGAGATGGGTTTGCTGGCTTGAACCTCTTGCTGGTTTGATCGAACAGCGGCGCCGGCGCCCTCTCCTTTAGGAGAGTCGCCACCAACCCAAACGACGGCTATCGCGACGGACGCGGGAGTCGGTATTGGTGCGCAGGCTGATCATGACGTCGAGCAGTATCCCTTTGAGCCGTATTGACGTCAACGGGCGATCAAAACAAGTCCGTTCACCGCAAGACCGATGATCAGTAATCCAATCGCGACCATCGCAGCCCGGGGTGGAACATGTTTAGCGACCCATGCACCGACGGGCGCGGCGATCACACCCCCGCCGAGCAAGGCAATCACGAGATCGAAGCGGTCCCAGTCGAAGGTAAATAGGAAGGTGATGGAAATCGTGAGCGTGACGAAGAACTCGGCTGCGTTGGCCGTACCGATCGCATAGCGTGGCGGCACCCCTCGAGCGATGAGCGTGGGTGTGGTCACCGTCCCCCAACCACCACCGCCGATGGCATCAAGAAAGCCGGCGACTCCGCCGAGCGCATGGCTCGGGGCGCGTGCAAGGCCAGGCTCACTGCGTGACCACGCGCGTCGCAACAATAAAATCCCAGTCAGTAAAAGGTATAGCCAGACGAAAGGTTTGAGCAGATCACCGTCAAGGTTGCCGAGCAACCAAGCGCCGACAGCTCCACCAACCATACCTGGCAGAACAAGCTTGAAGAAAATCTTTCGATCTAGATTTTTGAACCAGGCATGCGACACGCCTGAAGCGCCTGTCGTGACCACCTCGGCCGCGTGGACGGTGGCACTTACGAAGGCTGGCGGATGACCCATGGTGGTGAGGAAGGCACTTGCCGAAATGCCATAGGCCATGCCGAGCGCTCCGTCGATGAGTTGCGCAGCAAATCCGACGAAGACGAGGGGCCAGAATTCGGGGGACAGGCCGTCCATGCGTCTATCGTACATAATGCGACCATGAAATTTTCCCTCTCTTCCCGCTTTGTGCTGCCCTTGGTCGCCCTCATGACGCTCAATGCCTGCTCCCGTGATACCACCCCCGAAATCGAAGGCCTGCGCGTCGGCCCTTGGCGCGCCGTATTGCAGGTTCCGGGTGGTGATCTGCCCTTCGGGATGTCAGTTGCTGCGAAAGACGGAAAACCTGTCGTCACGCTGGTCAACGGCCCTAACCGAGTCGACGTGACCGAAATCACCATCAATGACAGCGAAGTCACGATGCTGATGCCCGGCTTCGAAAACAAAATCGTGGCGAAGATCGAGGATGGCGCGCTGCAGGGCACACTCACCATGGTCAAGGCCGGCGGCAAACTACAGCTCATCCCCTTCGCTGCGACGCACGGTCAAACCTGGCGTTTCTCTGCGTCGACCGCAACGCCGCGAACGGCTAATGACTACAACACACCGATTGGGGGTCGCTGGGCATTCACTTTCGGCGAAGGCGACAAGGCGTCGCCAGCTGTGGGCGAATTCGCGCAAGAGGGCTCGGTCGTCACAGGTACCGTCATGACACCGACGGGTGATCATCGATTCTTGGACGGCGAATTCATTGACAATGAACTTCGGCTCTCCAAGTTCGATGGCGGACATGTGTTTCTTTATCGAGGAACGCTGCAAGCTGACGGCTCACTGCGCGGTAAGTTCTGGTCTGGAACGGCTTTTGAGGACAGCTTCATCGCACGGCGTGACGATAATGCGTCGCTGGGTGATGCCGAGAACGCGACCAAACTGGTTGGTAAAGCTGATCGCCTCGATTTCCGTTTTCCCGATCTTGCCGGACACGATATCTCGATCAGAGATCCGTTCTTCCACGGTAAGGTGGTCATCGTGACACTCGCGGGAAGCTGGTGTCCGAACTGTCACGATGAAGCTGCTTTCCTCGCGGAGCTGCACCGCGAAAGACGCGCTGAAGGCTTTGAAGTGATCTCACTGATGTTCGAGCAGTTCGGCGACTTCAAGCGTGCAGCGGAGGCGACCGATCGTTTTCGTCGCCGATACGGTATCGAGTACACCACGCTGATCGCCGGAACCTCCGACAAGGACGATGCGGCCTCCAAGCTGCCGCAGCTCAATGGAGTGTTCGCATTCCCCACGACTATTTTCGTAGATCGCCAGGGTAAGGTTCGCAAGATCCATACGGGTTTCTCGGGACCCGCTACGGGAAAGCACTATGAAAAGCTGGTCGTAGACTTCACCAAGACGCTAGATGCGCTCTTGGCAGAAACACCACCTCCGCCTTTGCCT
>JBIIHO010000169.1:0-4383 GCA_044235605.1 Steroidobacteraceae bacterium
CATCCAACACGAGACTGCGGGCAAGCAAAGAATGGGCAAGGTGACGAGCGGTGCCCAGAACCGATCGAGCAGTAAGCCCGTGATGATGCGACCTGCAAAGATCGATAGTCCAAACACGCTGAGGACTGTCGCGACACTCGTCGGATCGAAATCGCGCTGCTTGAGCATAGAGGGCAGGAATACCAGCGCACCGGCATAGGCGAGTGTGATCAAAGCGACCGAGGTCCACAGAATCCAGAATCGGCCCTCGCTCATGGCTTCTTTTAATGTTCGGCCCGGCAATCCCGTGGGATCCGATGCAAGACCAACCCCTACGGGGCGCTCCTCGGGGCGCGGCTCACGAAACCAGAAAATACCTAGGGGCAACGCGATGGCGAGCGGTAACAAGGCGAGCAGTGCATACGCCATGCGCCAGCCGAATTGAGTGATGAAATAGGTGGTGAGGAACGGCAAGACAATGGCAGAAATGCTGGTGCCCACCAACATAAGGCCTAGCGCGAAGCCTCGCTGCTTGAAGAACCAGAGATTCACGGCGCGCGACCACGTCACCGGCGTCGAACCGATTCCGAACAAACCGATCATCAGCCAGACAAGATAAAACGCCCACAGTTGGCCGGGTATCACGGCAAATGCGGCAAATGTCAGACCAAAAATCGCCAGAGATCCAAGCGCGACCGGCCTCACGCCATGGCGATCAGCCAGTCCGCCAAAGACTGGGGCGAGCAAGGCTGCAAGGATGCCGTAAATAGTGACGCCGAGACTGATCTCGGTGCGGCTCCATCCAAACTCTTGTTGCAGCGGGTCGATGAAAAACCCGATGGTGATGAAGGGGAGCGGCGAAGCGCCGCACGCGACGCCAACCATCGAAGCCGTGAGTACTTTCCAGGCGCGTCCGAACTCGGAACTGGTGGTCATGGCGCCCAAGCATACCCCCTCGCCTCTGTTACGTGGGCAGCGTTGGGAGTACCCTATCCACTCTTATGAAGATCGTGATCCTCGGCGCCGGACAAGTCGGGCGCACGGCGGCCTACCAACTCGCTCGTGAAGAGGCCAACGAAGTCACGGTCGTCGACACCAACGAAGAGCTTCTACGCGATCTTCAAGATCGCCTCGATATTCGCACGGTCGTCGGCAATGCCTCCTTTCCCTCGATTCTCGAAGCAGCCGGTGCGGCTTCCGCCGACATACTCGTCGCACTCACGAGCTCGGATGAAGTGAACATGATGGCCTGCGAGGTCGCCTACACGCTCTATCGCACGCCCACCAAAATCGCCCGAATCCGCTCGGCCGAATACACCCGCCATCCCGAGCTCTTCAGCGCTGAGGCCTTGTCGGTCGACGTATGGATCAGTCCCGAACAGCTCGTGACCGATTACATCGAGCGACTCATCCGTTATCCCGGTGCGCTACAAGTGCTCGACTTTGCCGACGGAAAAGTTCGTCTCGTGGGGCTCTCGGCCCGCAAGGGCGGATTACTCGTTGGTCAAGCGCTGCGTAGCCTCAAAGAACACATCCCCAACACCGAAGCGCGGGTGGTAGCGATCTATCGCAATGGTCGTAGCGTGCAACCAGAGGGCAGCACGGTCATCGAAGATGGTGACGAAGTGTTCTTTCTCGCGGCCAAGAACGACATCCGTCAGTTCATGGCGGAGATGCGAAAAGAAGAAAAGCCCGTGCGCCGCGTGGTCATCGCAGGCGGCGGACATATCGGTTTCGCACTCGCCAAGCGCCTCGAAGAAAACAATCAAGTGAAGCTCATCGAACGCGATCCAAAACAGGCGCGTCGAATTGCAGAGCGCCTCGACAGCGCCATCGTGCTCGAAGGCAATGCGGCGGACGAAGAACTGCTCGTCGAAGAAAACATCGACAGCTGCGATGTCTTCGTAGCGCTCACCAACTCGGAAGAAGCGAACATTCTGTCGGCAATGCTCGCCAAACGACTGGGCGCATCCAAAGTGATGGCGCTCATCAACAAACCTTCGTATGCCGAGCTCATGCAAAGTGGCAGCATCGACGTCGCGATCTCTCCACAGACCGTCACCATCGGATCCTTACTGACCCACGTACGTCGTGGAGATGTGGTGCAAGTGCACTCGCTGCGCCGCGGTGCAGCCGAGGCGCTCGAAACTATCATCCACGGTGACCATCGCAGCTCCCGTGTAGTCGGCCAGCGCATCGAAGATATCGCGTTGCCCGAAGGGGCAAAGATCGGCTGCATCGTCCGCGGGGACGATGTCATCATGGCTCATCACGATACGATCGTGCAGGCCGACGATCACGTCGTCCTGTTCATCACGGATCGCCGACACGTCGATCAGGTCGAGCGTCTCTTCCTCGGCGAAACCGCCGGCAGGCGCTGAGCGAGACGCCCGCAGATGCTGGCCGTCGCTCACGTTCTCGGCCTCATGATGGCGTTCTTCGCCACGGCGTTCATCATGCCGATGATCTGCTCCATCATCATGCAAGACGGCGTATTCATCGATTTCGCCGTCGCAGCAGGAATCAACGTCGTGCTCGGCTTGCTGATCTCAGCGCTCACGCGCCGTCATAAGCGCGAGCTGAAAGCGCGAGACGGTTTCTTGCTGGTGACGCTCGCGTGGGTCCTGATGTCTGCGTCAGCCACGGTTCCCTTTTTGATCGCCCTACCCGATCTAAGCTTCACCGACGCTTATTTCGAAGCGGTTTCCGGGCTCACCACATCGGGCGGCACGGTACTCACCGGTCTCGATAACCTTCCGCCGTCCATCAATTTTTGGCGGCATGCGCTGCATTGGTTCGGCGGCATCGGCATCATCGTGCTCGCAGTGGCCGTATTACCGCTACTCGGCGTCGGTGGCATGGCGCTCTACCGCGCAGAGACTCCGGGGCCGATCAAAGATGAGAAACTCACCCCTCGCATTACCGAAACGGCCAAAGCGCTGTGGCTGACTTATGCGGGTATGACGCTAATCGCCATCGTCGCATTGCGGCTTGCCGGAATGAGCTGGTTCGATGCGGTATGCCACGCGTTTTCGGCGATGGCGCTGGGCGGATTTTCAACGTACGACGCCAGTATCGGACATTTTGATTCGCCGCTCATCGAGTTCGTGCTGATCGTGCTGATGTTGGCTGCCGCGCTCAATTTTGCGCGTCACTTCATGGCTGTGCGCACGCGCTCGCTGGCGCCCTATCGCAAAGATCCGGAGGTGCGCGCAGTGCTGTTGCTGGTTGGGGCGAGCATCATCGGTATCACCTTGTTGCTCACGGTTCAAGGTGAGTACGGCAGTGTGCCCGAGTCACTGCGTCACGCTGCCTTTGCCGTCGTCACCGTGGCCACGACGACCGGTTTCTCGGGCGAGGCCTACGACAGCTGGCCGCTGTTCGCCCCGCTCTGGATTATCTTTCTCTCGTGCATCCTCTGTAGCACGGGTTCAACGGGTGGCGGTATCAAGATGTTTCGTACGCTGCTACTGATCCAGCAGGCGCGTCGCGAAATGAAGCAGATCCTTCACCCTTCAGCAGTGATTCCGATCCGTGTCGGTGGCCAGATCATTCCGGAGCGGATCGCTACGTCGGTACTCGCGTTCATTTTTTTGTATTTCATGACGATCGCGGTGCTGACGTTCGTGTTACTACTATCGGGGCTCGATTTCATCACCGCCTTCTCGGCCACCGTTGCGAGCGTCAACAATCTGGGTCCGGGCCTCGGGTCGGTGGGCCCGACGGGAAACTATCAGGGGCTCACGGATTTCCAGACCTGGGCGTGTACCCTTGGCATGATTCTCGGGCGCCTCGAAATTTTTAGTGTGCTCGTGCTCTTCACGGCGGCGTTCTGGCGCAAGTAAATCGCTCGTCAGTAGCGCCAACTGCGCACGTCGGCACCCAGCGGCGCAGTTTTGAGTATTCTCTCCGCGGCCCAAGGCAGCACCATCTGCGGATAGCGCAAGCGTGAGTAGGCGTTGGCGCGAGTGTGATCGCCATTCCAACAATGCTCCGCTCGATCGCCGTAATCGATGACGGCATCCGCAGCGGGCTGCGCCGTTCGCAGAAACTCTTCAACTGCGTAGACCGCGTTGTTCAAGTAGTAGTTGTCCATATCGCCGACATACAGGCGTAACTTGCCACGCAGCTTCGGTCCGAGCTTGGCCCAGTCTCGTCGCAGGATATGTCCGAGGTCGTAGTTCTCGCGCCAATGCGTCGCTGTGATCGGGTCGATCTCACCCGTTAATCGATCAAAGATACGACGCGGATAGCCATCGGGCCCGACGGGCGAGAACACCGATTCCCACGCGTCCCACTGATCGCCGCTGCGACTTCGTGTACCTAGCGCAAGCTCCCAAAGATTGTTTTCTTCGATCGTGGTATCGACATGCCCCAAACAGTTTCGGTGCGCCGGGCGTGGCG
>JBIIHO010000170.1:0-4378 GCA_044235605.1 Steroidobacteraceae bacterium
CTATCTCGAGCGAGGCGTGCTGCGCGAAGTGCTCAAAGATTTTGAAATCACGCCGCTCGGTGTTTATGCCGTGCTACCGGGTAATCGATACGTCTCGCATCGAGTGAGAGTATTGATCGAGCACCTTGCTGCATCGTTGGTGACGCAGCGCTCAAAGATGAGTCGTAGCTCAACGACGACCCATGGTTTAACGACGACCCATGGCTCAACGGCGATCCAGGGGCGACAGCCTAAAGTCGAACATCACCGCAAGCGCTCGCAAACCGGTCGTCGTCAGAGCGCAGGCCGTCATCGCCCACCACGACGCTAAATCGAGACTCGCGAAAATCGCATAGCTGAGGCCGCCTACTGCCGCGCAGATGGCGTATGGCCGATGATCGCGAAAGAGTTCGGGAACCTCGTTACATACCAAGTCTCGAAGAACGCCTCCGAAGGTGCCCGTGATCACGCCCATCATGATCGCGACGACCGGGGGTTGTTCCATCGTCCAAGACAAGTGAGTTCCGGTCGCGCAGAAGAGGCCGAGGCCGATCGCATCCGGAATTTGTAGCCAGCGTTGTCCACGTTCGAGGCGCTGCAGGCTCACGAGCGCTGCGCATCCGATACTGATTGCGAGGACGCCGAGCAGCACCATCTGATGGTCCACCCAAAAAAATGGGCGGCGATCGAGCAGTACGTCGCGCAGGGTTCCACCCCCGAAGGCGGCAAGAAACCCGCAGGCGCAAATACCGACGATATCCATGCGCTTTCGAAGCGCGCTCAGCACCCCGGAGATCGCGAAGGCGATCGTCGCGATGAATTCGAGAGTGAAAATTGAGTTCTGACTGAGTGCGGCGATTAGTTCCATGGAGTTTTTCGTGGTGGTGGTGATGTGAGGCGATGAGCGTAGACGTGACGAACTATAAGGGTTTTTACTTAGACGATCGATGCCGGCTATGTGCGCGATAGATACTTTGATCTGGAAGTATCCGCTGAGATGTTTGAGACTACGATCAATCAACGAGAGAGTCGCAACATGAAATCAAAAAGATCCCTGCCGCCGAAAGTCGATATCGGAATCCCGGAGGGCGCGCGCAAGAAAATCGCCAGGGGTCTCTCCGCATTGCTGGCGGATAGCTACACGCTTTACCTGATGACCCATAACTTTCATTGGAATGTCACCGGGCCACAGTTCAATAGTCTCCATGCCATGTTCATGGCTCAATACACCGAGCAGTGGACTGCGCTCGACGTCATCGCCGAACGTATTCGTGCCTTGGGTTTCCCAGCGCCGGGTACCTATCGTGAGTTCATTAAGTTGGCATCGATCGCGGAAGTTGAGGGTGTACCTAAGGCGGATGACATGATTCGCCACCTCGTTGCCGCTCAGGAGGCCACTGCTCGCACGGCCCGCAAGTTGTTTCCTCTGGTTGAGGACGCGAAAGATCAACCCACGGCGGATGTGCTAACTCAACGCATCGACGTGCACGAAAAAACGGCGTGGATGCTCAGGAGCTTGCTGGAGGACTGACGGGACTCACCCTAGCGTCGTTATCGGAGAGAGTCCGTCCCAGGCTCTCTCCACGAACCAGTATGTGGCCACGCTACCACCAGCGTACGCCGCTATGGTTATAAATCTTTCTTTGGACGATGAGGCTCTAAGCAGGCTATTTGTCGGAATGAGTATTGGGACGGCTTTCTGGATTATCGCGACGACCATCAGTACGGCGATGACGAACGTGATCTGACCAAGTTCGACGCCGATGTTGAACATTAAAAGAGCCCAGAGCTCTTCGTTTTTTGGCAGGCCCACTTCTCGGAGATAGCCAGCGAAGCCAAATCCGTGCAGTAATCCAAAAAGAGTCGACACCATCACCGGGTAACGAAGCGTCAGAGTCGTCCGATCGCTTTTTAGGGATTCAGCGGCCATCAGGACGATACTCAGCGCGATCATCGACTCAATGAAAGGCGCTGAGGGAGTCGCTACCCCGGTGGAAGCAAGCGCTAGGGTGGCAGAGTGTCCTAACGTAAACCCGGTGAGGGCGCGGAGCAGCACCCAACCAGTACCCGTAATCAACCATAGAAAACTCAAAAAAATCAGATGGTCGACGCCGCGCAGAATGTGGTCGAAGCCAATCAATGCATAGGATTGAGCACGCAACGACTCCGGTTGAGGCTCGGAAAGAGTGATCGAGCGACTACTGGGAGACCCCGTTATTCGGGTGACTGATCCGTCTGCGCGAGTCAGATTGAGTAGCGTGGGGAGCGACGGGTTGTCATTAGGGTAGGTGATCTCGACGCGTAATGGCGTGGACAGATCGGCGCATCGATACGTGGCTCTACTTAAATTTGATCCCAATTTTTCTTCTGAATCGGGCAGGCAGCCGGCGCCTGCGAGCGCGACGAGCGGTTGATCTTGTGCGTTAAGGACAGGCGAGGGTTGCCAGCTGAGTGTGTATCGCCCACCAGACTCCTCATTGACGCGGACGAGGAGGGGGCGGTAGTCATGCGCGTAAGCCGTTGTGGCGATCGAGGCCAGGCATAGCAGCCCGGCAGCTATCGGTCCCCATCTCACGGGACTCTCGACTCCACGCGATACTCGCTGATCAATCCGCCGACGCGTTTTTCGAGTCTTTCTTCCGCCTTCGCGTTGCGCCAGTCATTGATCACGATGTCCCTGACCGAGACCAACTCCGCGGTCTGCGGAGCCGCGCGTCGGCTTACCTGAATCAAGTGTAGGCCCTCGCGTGATCGGTACGGTCCCTGCCACGAAGTAGTTGGCGTTTTTCCGAATGCGACGTCAGCAATTTCGGAGCCCAAATGACTTTCGATTAACTGTCGAGTTTCGGTGGCGTAGTCGTTGAAGTAAGGGAATCGATCGCTACGAGAGAGCGCCTCTTCAAAGCTCAGTTCTTCAGAGTTTAAAGAGGCAAGTACGGACCGAGCTCGTTTTTCCGCCGTTGGCTCTCCACCGGCGATATCGAAAAACACGTGACGAAGGCTCACGCGCTCCGGACTTTCGTACCGTTCGACATTATTAAGGAAAAAATCTTGTAATTCTTTGTCGTCTGGAGGCAAAAGGTCTTCATCAGGGGAGCCTCGTAAGATGTATTCCATTGTTTGAGCGAGTCGACGGCGAATAACGTAGTCGGTGTTATCCAAGCCTAGTGCGAGTGCTTCGCGGTGTAGTACCTCTTCCCGAACGTAATCCTCGATCAGGGCGGATTTCTGGGCAGGTGTCATAGAGCTCAGCATTTCGTTTAAACGATTTCGTGCCGAGTCGGAGAACGTTTGATTCCGGTATTGCATGAACTCGAGTAATCGTTCTTCCGTGACTACGATCTGACGAGAAGATTTCTCGTTATCGGGAGCTAACCAAGAAAGAAGCCCGAATAAGAAAATTCCGATCAGAACGAAATGCACGAGGGGTTCGCGAAGCACTCGAGTCGCAGTGTTGCTCGCGGAAGAGCCCTCCGTCATGGTTTGTACCAAATAGGCGACGTATAGGCCCGCTCCACGGTGACGCTCTTCACGCCACTCGGAATAGTGGCACCGAGACGTTGTGCATCGTACGCGGTCCACCGCGGGGTTGGGATTTCAAGCACGCGGACGTAATAAAACGCGCGAAGCTTCGGATCGAAGTCAGGGTCTCGCCATACGGCATCGAGAGACTCCGCCCCGATCGAGTTGGAGTAGGTGGCATTGGCGACATCGACGGTCGAACCGACGGGAGGAGTTTTTCCGCCGGCACTGGCCGGCCGACGATTTCCTGATAGCGCAACGTCGTAGATCTTTTCGTGAGTTTTCCCAGAGGCGTCGAGCCAGCCCTTGATGATCTGAATACGGTCTAGGTTGGCTTCATCCGGATCTTTCGTGGCGGTGATCATCAGAACCGGCGCCTTACTTTTGGGAGCAGCACTCAAGGTTCCTCCCATAGGAACGCCCTTCGAGTAACCGACGGCTGCGTAGTCGGCGCGCTTCACATCACCGGGAATAAAATCCCAACCGCCAAACAGGCGGACGGTGATTCGATTGCCTGTCGTCGCATAAACTTCCTTCCTCGCGAGCGCATCGAATAGCGCCTCTCGAGTGTTGTCGGTGGCCCAGACGGCAGCAAGACCCGATGCGGCGAAATCCGATCCCGGTACGGGGAAACCAGGAGCCATCTGGGTGGTCATACGATTGACAGCAGGCTCTGAAGAAACAAATTTTCCGAAGAAGTTATCTTCGGTGGTGGTTGAAATGCCGATGTGAGAGTCGGTGCTTCCGATCATGCCGAAGGCGAACGGGTTCACACCCAAGCGCGATTCGTGAGCTAGGCCTTTAGCCAAAGCTGAGCGCGCATACTCGTACTCGAGCATCCAAGGTTCTTTTTTTCTTGTTCCTGCGATATTGGTTT
>JBIIHO010000171.1:0-4365 GCA_044235605.1 Steroidobacteraceae bacterium
CCACAGATGCTCAAGAAATGGGACATCGCCGACACAGAGGGTGGCTGGCAAGGAGTGTTATGGCGCGCATTACGTCGCGACCTCGTAGGACACGAGTCTTTTGTCGATCTTCATCATGCGCTCAGCGATCTAGACGATGAATCGGTAGTCGCCTCTCGCTTGCCGGAATCTCTCGCGATTTTCAGTCTGAATACGATCCCGCCCGCGTTTCTCGATGTACTCCGAAAGGCGTCGGGGCATCTCAGGATAGACCTCTACCTTCTCACTCCGACTGATGAGTACTGGAGCGATCTGCTCACCAAAAAACAACAACTGAGGATGGGGATCGAAACCTCGGACGTGCGCGGAAATGCTCTCGGAATCTCACTCGGGAAGCTGGGCCGCGATCTGCTGGAACAGCTGCTAACCCGAGAGGCCCAACAAGCGAGCGAGCACTTCGACCACCCCGTACAACCGACATTGCTGGGTCGCCTTCAAGAAGATCTGCGGAGTCTTCGGGATCGTAGCGTAGAACCCTCCAAAGACTCTGTTCCGGAAGACGACGACTCAATCGAGATTCATTCTTGCCACGGACCGATGCGCGAAGTGGAGGTACTTCACGATTATCTGCTCGGACTTTTCCAAGAAGACGTCACACTCAAGACGCGAGACATCATTGTCATGGCGCCGAACATCGAGGTCTATGCCCCGTACATTTCTGCGGTATTTGGCGCATCCGAGAGCGAGCTCTCGCACATCCCCTACTCCTTGGCAGATCGCTCCGCCCGCTCCGGATTTGGTACTGCCGATGCCTTCCTGAAACTCCTCGATCTTGGCTTGTCGCGCTTCGAATCCACCAGAGTTTTAGGTCTGCTCGAAACAGAAGTGTTTCGGCGTTGCTTCAAGCTGGATGGCACCGACCTTGAGCGAATTCGCGAATGGGTCAAAGAATGCGGCACCGTATGGGGTCTCGATGCAGATCATCGCGCGAGACTAGGTTTCGGTGAAGCCGATGATTTCACTTGGGCACGACTGGAGGCCACCCTCCTCGATGGATACGCCATCAATGGTGATGACTCAAGGCTTTTAGACAATGTACTGCCCTACTCCGATATCGAAGGTGATCATCTCGATACGCTAGAGCGATTTTTATCGGCGTTCGATACGCTCCGATACACCGCACAGCAACTTCGTAGTAGTCGGACACGCTCAGCGTGGGCCGATGTCCTTCGGCGGATATTGCTAAGACTGAAGGCCGATGAGCAGCTTCCGACGGTAGAAGTTCGATCGATACGAGACGTACTAAACGAGCTCGAGAAAAGCGAGAGGTCAGAGTCGCCGCAGGAGATCACGGCCGATGTGATCGCTGAATTTCTCGACTTACGACTGCGTGAAACACCCGCATCCGGCGGCTTTCTCGATGGTCGCGTGACCTTTTGTTCGATGAAACCGATGAGAGCGATTCCCGCAAGAGTGATTGCTCTGCTCGGCATGAACGAAGCGGACTTCCCAAGACAAACCGTACGTCCGACCTTCGACTTCATCGCGATGGATCCCTCCCGAGGTGACCGATCGCTACGCGAAGACGATCGCTATCTTTTTCTGGAGAGCTTACTCAGCGCGAGAGATCGTCTGTTCATTAGTCATGTCGGCCAGTCGTATCACGATCCGAGAATATCTCCGCCTTCGAGCGTCGTGATCGAGTTGACCGACTACCTTTCTCAGGGGTTCGTTTTACCAAAGCCAGTTTCGCAACGTCTCAACATTCAACACCGTCTGCAAGCCTTCAGTCGCCACTACTTCGAGAATCGTCGCCCACTAAGTTTCTCGCAAGCCAATGCCGAAGCAGCGGCGATTCTCGCTCGTAAGTCTCCGAGGACATACGAGCTATTCACGGCACCTCTCGGGGAGCCGGATGTCGACTGGCGCCAACTGACACCAAATCGACTTTGCGAGTTTTTTGCCAATCCTGCGCGGCAGCTGTGTGAGCGGAGACTCAATATTCACCTGGAGCGCGAAGAGGACGGACTACCTACCCACGAACCGATCGATCTCGATGCGTTGGCGAGTTACCAACTCCAGCAGACACTCGTCGAGTCAATGCTCCGCGATGACGATCGACCCGTCTGGGACGCCGCTCGTGCACGCGGACGTCTACCGACCGGCCCTTTTGGGAACCTCGCCCAGGAGGTCATTGAGCAAAAAGTAGAAATCTTTGTCGGAGCGGTGCGCGCGCATATCGGTCAAAACTCACGCGAACATCGAATCGTCCGATGGGAGAGTGCTCCTTGGACTATCGATGGTCGTATCGACGGACTCTACGGTGATCAGTTGTTACGCGCGAGGTGTGCCTCACTCAAAGCCAAGGATCTCGTCGCGGCGTGGATCGAACACCTCGTGGTGAATCTCGCCACGCCGGGGACCACTACTCGGCTGGTCGATCGGGATGGGGCTGCGTGTACCTTTCGCGCGCCAGCCAACGGCGAGATCACGGGAAACCTGGTTGTGGATTTACTCGACCGGTATTGGTCAGGACTCTCGCAGCCGCTCAACTTTTTTCCGCAAACATCGCTGGCCTACGCCAAGGCTGCTCTCAAGGTTGGAGAGCGTGATCACTGGAGCGACGATGGGCTGCGCGCAGCTCTTCGGGCATGGCAGCCGAATGAGTTCTCCAAATCTGCGAACGACAGCGAAGATCCTTGGAACACGCTTGTCTATGGCGACAGCCTGCCGTTGGACGATCGCTTCCGCGACACTGCGATCGCATTTTTTGAGCCACTAATTGCTCATTTGGAGGGGGAGCTTCCATGAGCGCCCCGACCGCATTCAGCCTACGGTCGACGCCTCTCGATGCGGGCATCACCCTGCTTGAGGCTAGTGCCGGCACGGGCAAGACGTTCACCATCGCCGGAATTGTCACACGACTAATCGCGCTCAATGATTTGTCGATCAGAGAGATTTTGATCGTCACTTTCACCGAAGCCGCAACGCGTGAACTTCGTGATCGAATTCGAAAGCGGCTCGTACTCGTCGCTAAAGAGCTCGGTGATAAAACGGGGTCGGACCCGGTGACCGAAGCACTCCGTGATTCGGGAATCGAGATCGAATTACTTCGTCGACGTCTCGATCTCGCCCTCGCCTCGTTCGACGAATCTTCGATCTCGACCATTCACGGATTCTGCCAACGTATTCTTCGTGACCACGCGTTCGAGGGTGACGCGCCATTTGAGGCGAAGATTCTCACCGACACGTCTGATCTTTTCGTCGACCTCGCTCACGATTTTTGGCATCACGCGCTGCGCTCCGCCTCGACACTCCTGGCTGCGATAGTCGAGGAAGAGGGTCTACGCCCTGAGCATTTAGCCAACCTACTCGTTCGTCTGTCGCGTTACCCCACGCTCACTGTATTGCCCGTGGTGATAAAGCCTTTCGATCAGACGAGTACAGCGATCGAGAAGGCTTTCGAAGCCGTCCTCGGCGCATGGAAAACAGAGGGCTCGCGCCTCTACACGCTAATCGCCTCACACAAGTCGATCAGTAAAAATAAGAAAGATGGCTTTTCAGAGGATCGGCTCGCGGCATTCCGCACTGCGCTCGACCGATCTGTACGCTGCAATCTCGCGAACGAAGACTCAATCGCAGCGATCGAAGCATTCTCCGAAGAGGCGATCGAAAAGCGACGACTCACCAGTAAAACCGCTCTCAACAACCCTTTTCCTCATGACGCGTTCTTCTCGTTGTGCAGCAGTTTCGTCACAGCCCGAAAGGACTGGATCGCATCACTCAGGGCCGAATGGTTGAAGTTTGCCAAGTCCGAGCTGCCAAAGATCAAGGCTGCCCGTCGCATTATCACGTTTGATGACATGCTGACGTTGACACATTCGGCGTTGCGAGGTCCGCAAGGCGGCGCACTGGTCGCCGCCGTTCGCAAGCAGTATCGGGCGGCGCTGATCGATGAGTTTCAGGATACTGACCCGCTGCAGTACGAGATCTTCAGACGGTTTTTTAGCGCCTCCCCCCACCGACTCATGCTGATCGGTGACCCCAAGCAGTCCATTTACGGATTCCGCGGCGCCGATCTCTTCACTTATCTCGAGGCTCGAAAGGACGCTGAACGTGCCTCACAACCCCGCGTTCATACACTCGATACCAATTACCGGTCGGCCCCGAAACTTATCGAGGCGGCCAATGATATCTTCAGTTTGAGACCTGACTGCTTCCTGCAACATGGCATGACGTTCAGTCCCGCTGCAGCGGACGGAAAAGCGGCGGAAAAAGCGCCATTACAAAGTGCCGAACGTAGTTCAGAGCCACCTATGGTGCTGATCGAGGCCACGATCGAGGGTCGCGACGACCAAGTCACCGAACTTCGACACCGAATCGCCG
>JBIIHO010000172.1:0-4364 GCA_044235605.1 Steroidobacteraceae bacterium
AGGTGAGCCCGGTTGCCGGACAAAACCGACTCTTTATCAATCGCGGTAACGGTAACGCGTGGATCAAGCTGCGCTTGCAAGGCACGCGAAGTAATCGCGATGCATTCGGAGCGCGCATTAAGTTGGTGTCGGGCGATCTCGAGCAGTATCACGAGGTGCAGAGCGCGCACGGCTACAACTCGACTAATGATCCGACGCTCACCTTTGGGCTCGGCGCACGAAAGGCCGTCGATCGCGTGGAGATCGTCTGGCCTTCGGGTACGAAACAGGTCATCGAAGTCCCGGCGATCAAGCAGACTCACGTGATCGTGGAGCCCGCCCCGTGATGATTCAGGGTCAGATGTTGATCGACGGCGAGATGACCCTCGGCATGGGCGGTTCGGCGGGCGTCTGGATCGACTCGCACGATCCCGCGACGCTGGAGCCGATAGGGCGTGTGCCGGCAGCGACCGCGAGCGATGTCGATCGGGCGGTTCGGGCGGCGGCGAAGGCTCAGCCGGAGTGGGCGGCTCGCTCGGTCTGGGAGCGCGCTGCGGCGCTTAGAGCGCTCGCATCAGCAATCCGCGCGCGAGGCCCCGAGATCCTGAACCTCGAGGCTCGCGATACCGGCAATACGATCGGTAAGTTACAGGCCGACGTCCAGATCGCGGCGGGCTATCTCGAATATTTTGCAGGGCTCGCTTCCGAGCTCAAGGGCGAGACGATTCCGGCAACAGCGAAGGGTCTGCATCTTACGCTGCGCGAGCCCTATGGCGTCGTCGCACGTATCGTGCCCTTCAATCATCCGTTCATGTTTGCAGCCGCTCACCTGGCGGCGCCGCTGATGGCGGGCAATGCCGTCGTCGTCAAAACGCCAGAGACGAGCCCTCTGACAGGATCGATATTGGGCGAGCTATGTCAGACGGCTTTGCCTGCAGGGCTCGTGAACATTCTTCATGGGCACGGCATGCCTGCGGGCGATGCGCTGGTGCGCCATCCGCTCGTTCGGCGTATTGGGTTCACAGGGTCCGTCGCGACGGGGCTCGCCATTCAACGCGCGGCAGCTGAGAGTGGCGTCAAGCACGTCACGCTGGAGCTCGGTGGAAAAAATCCGTTCATCGTGTTTCCCGATGCGGATCTCGATCGTGTCGTCGAGATGGCAGTCGCCGGGATGAATTTTTCCTGGGCGGGACAATCTTGTGGCTCGACGAGTCGTCTCGTATTGCACGAGGCGATTCACGATGTCGTCGTCGAGCGTGTTGCGGCTCGTTTGTCAGCGGTAAAGCTCGGGAGTCCGCTTGATCCGTCGTCAGAGATGGGTCCCGTGAACTCCGCGCGGCATCGCGATCGCATCATGGCGCTGATCGAGTCGGCACGCTCGGAGGGCGCACGCCTGGTCACGGGTGGCGGTCGTCCTCGCGGCGAATCGTTCGCGCGAGGATATTGGGTCGAGCCGACATTGTTCGCCGATGTGACACCCTCCATGCGGATCGCTCGCGAAGAAGTCTTCGGTCCGGTCGTCTGCGCGCAGCGATTTCGCTCCGAAGAGGAAGCTGTGAGGATCGCTAACGGCACCGATTTCGGACTCACCGCAGCCGTTTGGACGCGTGATCTTCCGCTCGCGCTACGCATGGTGCGGGCCGTGCAGTCTGGCACCGTTTGGATCAATACGGCGGGGCAGCACTTCGTCGGTACGCCCTTCGGCGGCTGGAAAGACAGCGGACTCGGCGGCGAGGAGTGTCTCGAGGAGTTATTGAGCTACTCGCAGGTCAAGGCTGTCCACGTGTTCCCTTGAACGCTCGCCAGAGTAGCCAAGCGGCGATCGGATTGGCGATCAGTGACGTCAAGACAAGTGACCAACCTACCTTTTGCTCGTCTGCGAAGACGTAGTCGGTGGTAAAGCCCACGAGGAAGGGGCCAAGCGTCGCGCCGACGAGCACCAAAGAAAACTGATACATCGCACCGAACTGAGCGCGCATGGCTTCCGGCGTAATCGATTGAACATAGGCGCCGGCAGGACCGGTCGCTGCGGAGCCAAAGAAAAACATCAAGAAAATAACGGCTGCATGCGCGAGCATGGTCGGCATCAATGGCGCGACGATGCCCGGTAACACGAGACCGATCCCGCAACCAAAGAGTACGCGCAGCTTCGCGTGTGCATCGCCGCGAGACTCGAGGTGATCGGAAAGCCATCCTCCCGAGAACGCGCCGAGCAGGCCACCCACGAGTGCAACCGTGCCGATGACGACGGCTGCTTCGGGAATACTTGCTCCGTACTGGCGTTGGTAGAGTGCGGGAGTCCAAGTCATCACGGCGAACGCGGTTACGGAGGTCGTACCGTATCCCGCGAACACGTAACCGTAGCGGGGCAGATTGTTGCGGAAGTGAGCCCACACTTCGGAGACAGACGAACGCGTGAAACCGGCGGGTCGAGGAGGTTCTTTGACGAAGAGCATCAGCACGGCGACCGGTAGTCCGATCGCGCCGACGAGCACCATGACGAGTCGCCAGCCCCCGAGCTCGCCAAGTAAGGGCAGTGTGATCGGGCCTTGTGCAAAGACCCAGCCGATCATGGCGCCACCGAGTAGGAAGGCCATGCCTGTTCCCGCAGTGACTCCGGCGCTGAAGATACCGATCGCGAGTGCGAGGCGCTGCGGCGGAAAATATCCGGCCAACATGGAGTAGGCCGAGGGCGAAAGAGTTGCTTCACCGACGCCTACGCCGACCCGGTAAAAGAATAGCTGCGCGTAAGAGCGCGCAGTGCCAGCCAGCGAGGTCATGAGACACCAGAGCGTGATGCCGGAGGTGATAATCCACTTGCGGCTGTAGCGATCCGCCCAACGCGCGATGACGAGTCCCATGCCGCAATAAAAAATCGCGAATGCGGCACCCGCGAGCAAGCTGAATGCCGTGTCCGAGATTCCGAGATCTGCCTTGATGGGCTGAACCAGCAACGACAGGATCAATCGGTCGATGAAGGAGACGCAATTGGCGAGGGCCAGTACACCGACCACAAACCAAGCGTAAACGGGTTGGAATTGGGTTCGGTTGCCGGGTGCGACTCCGGGTGCGCTCGAAGTGGTCAAGCTGTAGGCCGCCTGTTTGAAAGATCCCCGCCCCGGAGTATATCTGCCGGGTGTGGCTCGGTGCGTCGGCGCTTGAGGGGGTGTTCATGCGATGGCTCAGATGGATCGTGAAGGGGCTTTTGGGTTTGGTCGCCGTCACTGGCGTGCTGCTTGCGATAGGGGTCGTGGTCTATCGAGACACACCCGCGTCGGAGGTCGAGGCGAAATGGGCCACGCCCCCTTCGCAGTTCGTGGAGATCGACGGCGTTCGTATGCACTATCGGGATGAAGGCGAGGGGCCGGTCGTCGTGCTACTGCACGCCAACTACTCGAGTCTCTTCATGTGGGAGCCCTGGGTCGCGGCGCTCCGTGATCGCTATCGAGTGATTCGTCTCGACTTACCGGCTCATGGCCTGACCGGACCTGAACCCGGCGGCAACTACACGCTTGAGCGCATCCAGCAGCTCTTCGAGAAATTCGTCGACGAAAAGGAGCTCGAGCGTTTCACCGTAGTCGGTACGTCAATCGGCGGAACGGTTGCGATGCGTTACACCGCGGATCACCCCGATCGTATCGAGCGATTGGTTTTGATTAGTCCGGGGTCACTGGAGCCGCGCGTCAGGGGCCGGACGACTCCGGCCAACTTGCCAAAAGCTGCGGATATCCTCGGTTACATCTTGCCGAAATCTTTTACGCGATTCATGCTGACCAACGACTACGGTGATCCCGAGCGAGTGACCGATGCTGTCGTCGATGAGTGGTACGAGATGTGGATGCGAGAGGGGAATCGTCTCGCGATGCTCAACTTGCTTCGTCAGTACGTCTCGGGTGGTGTAGAGGATAAAATTCGTGCCGTAAGTGTTCCGGTGCTACTCATCTGGGGCGAGCAGAATAAGCGTGTGCCGCTCGCGCTTGCTTACGAAACGAAGGATCTACTGATCAACTCCCCCGAAGTTCGTCTCGAGGTTTTGCCGGGGATTGGTCACATGCTCGTACAAGAGGCACCGGAGGCGAGTTCGCAGTTGATTCGACGCTACCTCGATGGCGTGTCAACGTCCGTGGCGGCGACGAACTGAGCGGACCGCGGGTGTTGGATGTGCGTCGCCCAAGGCGCGCATCGTTCAAAAACGAGGTATGCGTTTCTCGAGGAAGGCTTGTGCGCCTTCGGCGAATTCGGGCGACGAGAAGCTCTCGTCGTAATACCGCTTCGACTCTGGGGTCTCGGCGTGAACGCCGTCCGAAATCATGTTGACCACCGCTTTGGCGGCTCGTACCGAGTTACCTGCGTTACCGGCGATTTCTCTTGCGAGGGAGAGGGCG
>JBIIHO010000173.1:0-4363 GCA_044235605.1 Steroidobacteraceae bacterium
CCCCGCCCTCACCTGACATCGCGCCGCCCGTCGCCCTGCACCGCGCATTCATCCGCGCCAACTCTCACGTGTACGCAATGTCGTCACGCATCCCCGGCTGTACGGGCATGGGTACCACGCTGGTTGCGGGTTGGTTCATCGCAACGCCGGAGCTCGGACTGCAACTCATCATTGCGCACGTGGGTGATTCACGCCTTTATCGCTACAGATCGCAAGTAAAGCCAGCGCTCACCGCACTCACACGAGATCACACCAGCGCACAGCAACTCATCGATGAGGGGCTCTACTCTGCCGAAGACGCACGGCGTCTGCCGCAGCGACACATCCTCACGAATGCGCTCGGCGTTGAACCCGAAGTCGATATCGACGTGCTGACCACGCCCGTCCTGCCCGGAGATCTGCTGCTACTGTGCTCCGACGGTCTGAGCAACATGCTCGATGATTCAGAGATTCTCGCCTTACTCGAGGGTGCACCCATCTCCTCGGAAGTCGAGCTGCGTCGGCTTGCTCAAACCCTGATCGATGCAGCGAACGAGCGCGGCGGCCACGACAATATCGCCGTTGCACTCGCCACCTCGACAGCCCCGCTCGTTCAGACGTAATCGAATGCGACGCGACGAGTGACGCCGCAAAGCAATTCATAAGAAATAGTTCTGGCGGCCGCGGCAACCTCGTCCACCGGAAGTCCCTCGCCCCACAGCACGGCTGTCGAGCCCACCGACACCTCAGGCAGGTCGGTGACGTCCACCGTGATCATATCCATCGACACGCGACCGACGAGGGGCGCACGACGCCCCGCGATCAGCACCGGAGCGCCACTTGGTAAATGCCGCGGAATGCCATCGGCATAGCCCGCCGCGAGCGTCGCAATACGTGAGGGCCTCGTAGCGCGCCAAGTTGCTCCGTAACCGACGCTCACGCCTGACTCGATCGCTCGCAAGGCGATCACTTGGGTCGAAAGCGTCATCACGGGTTTCAGACCAAGGGACTCAGCCGTCCGGTCGAGGATGGGCGAACCGCCGTAGAGAGCAATGCCCGCCCTCACCCAATCACGGTGAGCGTCCGGTACCGAGAGAATGCTCGCCGAGTTGGCCATTGCCGTCATCGAAGGCTGGAAGCCCTGCAGCTCAGCGCCGCGCAGCTCGGTCGCGAAACGGCGCATTTGCTCGCCCGTCATCGGGGAATCCGGATCATCGGCGCAGGCGAAATGCGTCATCACCCGCAGCTCGCCCACGACTTTGAGCGCGCGCAGTCGCTTGGCTGCCTCTACGGCTTCACCCTGCATAAAGCCGAGCCGACTCATACCGGTGTCGAGCTTTAGCCACGCCACACGCGGCGCTGACCAAGAATTCTTTGATAGGGTGATTTTTTCGTAGTGCTCGAGCAGACCGATCTGATAGTTGTCATGGACGACGAAGTCGACCCCGTACTCCATCGCCAGCGAGAGTTCCTCGCTCGAGAATACGCCTTCCATCAGAACGATGGGTTTGACCACACCACTTTCGCGTAACTCGATCGCCTCCCCAAGCCGCGCGACACCAAAAGTATCTGCATCGTCTAGCGCTCGAGCCGCATATACCGCGCCATGACCATACGCATTGGCCTTGATCACGGCCATCATCTTAGACTCGGGCGCGGCGGCTTTCAGTCGAGCGAGGTTGTCACGCCAAGCGCTCAATGAAATGCGCGCCCGCGTGGGATTCGGCAGAGATTGGAAGTCGGCCATACGCGATGGCCGCGACTCAGCGCAGCACGCCCTCGGCGTAGGAATCCGGCGCGTAATTGACGAAGCGAGAGTATTGACCCTGGAAGGTCAACAGGAAGGTTCCGGTCTCACCGTTACGGTGCTTGGCCAGATCGATCTCGGCAATCCCCTTCTTGGTGGTGTTCTTGTCGTACACCTCCTCGCGGTAGATCAGCAGAATCATATCCGCGTCTTGCTCGATCGCACCTGACTCACGAAGGTCCGACATCACCGGCTTCTTATCGACGCGCTGCTCGACACCACGATTAAGCTGCGACAAGGCGATCACCGGAACGCTGAGCTCCTTCGCGAGCGCCTTGAGCCCGCGAGAGATCTCAGCGATCTCCGTCGCGCGGTTTTCTTTGGTGCCCGGTACCTGCATGAGCTGGAGATAATCGACGACGACCAAATTAAGCCCGTGCTCGCGGTGAACGCGTCGCGCTCGCGCGCGAAGCTCGGTCGGCGTGAGCGCCGGCGTCTCGTCGATAAATATTTTGGCCTCAGCCAACTGCCCGGCAGCACCCGTAATACGCGGCCAATCGTCGTCCGATATCTGCCCGCTACGAATATGTCCGAGGGTGACCCGACCGATAGACGAGAGCATGCGCGTCAGCAGTTGCTCGGACGGCATTTCCATGGAGAAGATCGCAACCGACGCGTTCACGCCCGCCTTAAGCGCTGCGTACTCAGCCATATTGACCGCGAACGTCGTTTTTCCCATCGAAGGACGACCCGCGACAACGACGAGGTCACCCCCGCGCAGTCCTCCGGTCTTACGATCGAATTCATCGAAACCCGTGGGCAAGCCTCGCATGCCGTCAGGATTGTTGTGCCACTCGTCGATCTGATCGATGAGCCCCGGCATCAACTGATGCACGGACACTGCACCATCGCGCTTGCCACGCACCCCCTGCTCGGCGATCGCAAACACCCGGCTTTCGGCGGTTTCGACGAGCTCCTGCGCGGTTTCGCCTTCGTTGTTGAACACCGAGGCGGCGATTTCAGTGCCAGCTGAAAGCAGCTGACGCAGCATCGAGCGCTCGCGGACAATAGCGGCGTAAGCACGAACGTTGGCCGCGGTAGGCGTGTCGCGCGCGAGCGCGCCGAGGTAAGCGAGTCCACCGGCGTCAACTAGACGGCCGCTGCGCTCGAGATGTTCGCTAACGGTCACCGCATCGGCAGGCTTGCCCTGAGCAGCGAGCAATCCGATGGATTCAAAGATTATCTTATGGTCGGGACGATAAAAGTCTTCGGGACGGAGCACGTCGGCGACGTTGTCCCAAGCCGAAGCGTCGAGGAGCAGGCCGCCCAAAACGGCCTGCTCCGCCTCGAGAGAGTGCGGCGGCGTACGAACGTCTCCGCCGCGGACGCTCACGGAGTGATTACTCCTCAGCGACGATCGTGACTGGCAGCTGCACGTCGACGTCGGTGTGCAGATGCAACACGATCTGGTGGTCGCCCACCATGCGGATCGGACCGTTCGGCAGGCGGACTTCCGAGCGCGCCACTTTATGGCCCTGAGCCGTGCAGGCCTCAGCAATATCGGTCGTACCGATCGAACCGAAGAGCTTGCCTTCGTTGCCCGCCTTGGCGGTGATACGCAGCGTGAAGTCCTTGAGAGCGGCCGCGCGCGACTCAGCGTCCGAGAATTGCTCCCGGGCGATCTTCTCGAGCTCGGCGCGACGCGCCTCGAACTTCGCGACATTCGCCGGCGTGGCGAGTGTGGCCTTGCCCGAGGGAAGCAGGAAGTTGCGGCCGTAGCCGGACTTCACGTTGACGCGATCACCGATGTTGCCGAGGTTCGCGACTTTGGTCAGCAGAATAACGTCCATGGTTGCTCCTGCCTCTTAATGCTGATCGGTGTACGGCAACAGCGCGAGGTAACGCGCGCGACGTACAGCCTGGGCAAGCTGGCGCTGATAGAACGAGCGCGTGCCGGTGATGCGGCTCGGCACGATCTTGCCAGTCTCGGTGATGTAACCCTTGAGCGTCGCCAAATCTTTGTAGTCGATTTGCTTGACGTCTTCCGCAGTGAAGCGGCAGAACTTCTTGCGACGGGTAAAGCGGCTGGCGCCGCCCGACTGCTTGTTGTCTCTCATGTTTGATTACTCCCCGATCTGCTCGTCATCGCCCATGTCATCGCGACGCGCGCGACGCGGACGATCGAAACCGCCTTCGGCCTCTTCTTCCGCGGCCTTCGCCATCGGTGAGGGCTCGGTGACTGGACCATCCATCTTGATGACGAGGTGGCGCAGCACCGCATCACTGAAACGGAAAGCCCCGGTGAGTTCGGCCAGCGTCTTCTGGTCGGTCTCGACATTGAGGAGGATGTAATGGGCCTTGTGGACCTTGGAGATCGGGAACGCGAGTTGCCGACGACCCCAATCCTCGACGCGATGGACCTGGCCACCGCCCGACGTGATCATGCCTTTGTAACGCTCGAGCATGGCCGGAACCTGCTCGCTCTGATCCGGATGGACCAGAAACACAACTTCGTAGTGCCTCATGTTGTCTCCTTGTGAATGTGAAGCCCCCCGGCGAGGCTGCCAGTGGAGCAAGGAAATCCCCGTAAAACGGGGTGGCGGACTATAGCGGAGGGACCTCCCCCGAGCAAAGGCG
>JBIIHO010000174.1:0-4361 GCA_044235605.1 Steroidobacteraceae bacterium
CGACAACTACGCTCTGGCGGCTTAATCCCGCCTAACCTCTGACCGGCTGGTGCCTATAACACCGAATCAGGGGACGCGCTTATAGGATCGCGGTCTGCCGTGCGACGGGGCAGTTCCGTTAAGAGTCACCGTCCGCTGGCTGAGCGTCTTCCCTGCTCCTCGGGTAGCGCAAGGCGAGATCCAATGAGAGAGCTACGCGCGTAGATCCTGAAGTCTAGGGCTTGCGGACGCGGGTTCGATTCCCGCCGCCTCCACCATTTTTTTGGACCGTCTCGATATGAATGTTTCTGATGCTGTCCGCGCTCGTCGGTCCATCCGCGACTTCCTTCCCGACCCCATTCCGGAGTCGGTGCTGAGAGAAATCTTTGACGCGGCGCGTTGGGCGCCCTCGGGCAGCAACGTGCAAGCCTGGAAAATCATCGCCGTCGCAGGCGCCGAGCGCGACGCGGTCGTGCGGATGGCTCAATCCAAGCCCGAGGCCGGCCTGGCGAGCTCGGACGAGTTCCCGATTTACCCTCCCAACCTCTGGGAGCCCTTGCGCTCACGGCGCTTCGCACTCGCCGAAGACATGTATCGCGCTCTCGGCATTCCACGCGACGACAAACCGGCGCGACTCAAACAAGTGGCGCGCAACTTCGAGTTCTTCGGTGCGCCCGTCGGTCTTTTCTTTGTCATCGACCGCCGTGTCGCCCATGGCCAATGGGCACATCTCGGTATGCTGATCCAAAGCGTGGCACTCCTCATCGAAGAACGCGGACTCGGATGCTGCATGCAGGAAGCCTGGGCGGCGTTTCGTCCGGAGCTTGCCCAGATGTTCGAGTTGGGGCCGGACGAGATGGTCTATTGCGGGATGGCTGTGGGACACCCGGACCGCAGCAAAACCGTCAATCAGTTTGAGCGCACGCGCATCAGCGTGGACGAACTCGCCGAGTTTCGCGGCTTCAACAAGTAACTGCTGCGACGGCGACTAAATCAAATCTTCGAGCAGCGGCGTTTCGGAAGAACTGGTGTCGATGACATGGCCCGCCATGCGTACGGCGACCGACATCCGAGGCTCTGAATAACTGAAACACGCGCCGCGCATCACCTCGAGGTGTGCGACCTGCTGCCCCGCCCCGCCAGCGATGTCGAACCGCCGAGCTCGGCTCACGAAATACCCTTTGTGCAGCACGACAGCGGCCTCCAGCTCATCACCCGACAGCTGCTCACCCGCCCATCGCGAAAATCCTTTGAGCAAGGGTTGCCCCGCGAAGCACTGAGGCTCAAGCACAACGCCCGACTGGGTTTTCCAACGCAGCACCTCGACCCCATCACGATGCACCGTCGACCAAACCGGCCCCGGATTCTCGTCCGGGACGGTGATGTCGTAGGTCCGTTGTCCGCCCCTCGAGGCGTGGACCATCGCAAGGAACAACAGATCGTAGAGATGTGTGCAGTGTTCGCGTGGATTTTCGCGTGCAATAAGATCAGACCAGGGCGTACTTAATGGTAGCCCAATGAATCTTTGAAGAGGCCCACTCGCCAAAGGACAAGTATCGAGCGGATACCGAAGCGCTCGGGTTGTCACACCCGAAACCTTTCCCGATTCGTGCGCAAGATCGAGTCGAAACGAATGGTAAGAATCTTCGGCGCCCGCCCGCACGAGCCCCGTCGTCGCGATCAACCGGATTCGACGACGCAACGCTCCCGAACCAAACTGCGGATTCAGCGCGCGAAAATCATCGGGCAATTGTGAGGAAACGGACAACCGCTTACGACACCGCAGATTCGAGCATCGTCAATGAGCCCGCATCGGCATCGAGTTCGACCTGCACACCGACTGGCAGGGTGAACTGCCGGCTGACATGCCCGAACATCGCGCCGTAATACGCCGGTACGCCGAGCGACTTCACGTGGTCGTTCAAAATATCGGGGATGGTCAGCGAACCGAACCCCTCACCCGGATCGCACTTGCTGCAGGTTCCCCAGACAACGCCTTTCACCTGATCGAGAATACCCGCGAGTTTCATCTGCACGAGCATACGATCGATGCGGTATGGCGCTTCCTGAACATCCTCGAGGAAAAGAATCGAGTCGGTGAAATCGGGCACGTATGGAGACCCGAGGATGGCGGCAAGCACCGTGAGATTTCCGCCGAGCAACTTGCCGCGAGCCTTACCCGGCGTAATCGTACGCGTACGATCGTCGCTCGGAACCAATGTGTCGGAGGTGTCTTTGGGATTAGCGAAGGTTGCCGCCTCACCGTTCCAGGTCACACGCTGCAGCCACTCGACATTCGTTCGATTCCATTCGCTCGCCCCATTCGGACCATGAAACGTGACGAGCCCCGTCTTCGCATGTAGCGACAGGAGCAACGCCGTAATGTCGCTGTAGCCGATCAATACTTTGGGATTCGCCGCAATCGCTGACCAATCGAGTAAGGGCAGTAGACGCGCCGCACCCCACCCGCCCCGAATGCAATGGATCGCTTTGACGTCGGGATCTCGGAAAAGATCGTTGAGATCGGCCGCGCGATCGGCGTCGCGCCCCGCGAGGTACCCATAACGGTCGTACACGTGACGCCCGAGCTTACCCTTGAGACCAAGCGCTGCGAGCGCCTCGAGCAAAATGTCGATATCCATCGGATCCCAATTGGCACTCGAGGGGATCATGAGGCCGATCGTATCGCCTGCGGCGATCCGCGGCGGTTTGACCGTGGGGGAGCTGCGAACCTCGCCTTTGGTCGCCTGGCGTTTTGTCGCAGCGGGTGCTGCGGCCGCCGGACCCATGAGCGGCGCGACCGTGCTGAGCATCGCCGCGGTGATGGCTTGTCGACGAGAGATCATCGTATTGCCCCCCTTGATTCTGAGATGGCCATATTCCGGCCTCGCCAGAAGTATACGCGCGACTAGAATGGAGCGATGCGAAGCCCCGTGCTCCTAAGACGTCGAATCTCTATCGCTCTCGGATCAGCGCTCCTCGCGGGCTGGCTCGCTTCACCCTTACACGCCGCCGAGCCGTCGGTGACCGTTTTCGCCGCGATCTCGATGAGTGAGGTGTTGGAAGAAGCCGGTCAGGAGTTCACGCGACGAACCGGCATCCAGATCAAACACTCTTTTGCTTCGAGCGCCCAACTTGCGCGGCAGATCGAATCAGGCGCCAGAGCCGATGTGTTCATCTCCGCAGATAAGAAGTGGATGGACGAACTCCGCCGATCGCAACGAATCGATGTGCGTACCGAGCGTCAGCTCGCAGGCAATCGATTGGTGGTGATCCAACCGACGAGTCGCCCGAGGGTGGACCCTAAGAACTGGGTTCAGGCGCTCGGCCGCGGACGGCTTGCGACAGGAGACCCGGACTTCGTACCACTCGGACGCTACACGCGCGAGGCTCTCGTCGCTCTCGGCATGTGGCAAAAATTAGAACCTCGTATCGCGCGAGCGGAAAATGCGCGAGTGGCTACTCTGCTTGTCGCGCGTGGAGAAGCACTGCTTGGCATCGTCTATGCCACAGATGCCATCGCCGAATCACGGGTCAAAGCGGTGACCGCGCTCGATCGATCTCTGCATTCGCCCATCGTGTACCCGGCGGCACTCACGCGCGAGGCGAACCCTGCGGCGATGGCGTATCTGAATTTCCTCTTGAGCGATGAAGGACAAAAGTTTTTTGCACGACGCGGCTTCGAGCGCGGGACATAAAATAACATAAAGATGGGACAACGATTTTTAGCGCCCTCTCCTCCCATGACTCGCATAAAATAACGACGTATGAGTCTTCTTGATGTTGTCGGATCCGGGCGCAGCCCGATGGCGTTGATCGTGGAGGATGACCCGACCTTCGAGGCATCCATGCGGTCAGCAATCGCAAACCTCGGAAAAGGATGGGAATCCACCTGTTTCCGTAATGCGTCAGATGGTCTTCGCTATCTGGACTCTCCGGATTCGCGAGTCGATCTGGCGCTCATCGATATCGGGCTACCCGACATCAGCGGAATCGAAGTCGTCAGCCGCGTACGCGAGAGGCACCCCGACGCGCCCATCATGGTCGTCTCGGTCATCTCAGCTGAGCGCAGCGTGCTCGCCGCGATCCGCGCCGGTGCACGGGGTTACGTGCTCAAAGAAGACAGCACTACCGAGATCGCCGACGCCCTCCGGCAGACTCTGCAAGGAAATTATCCCATCAGTCCCGCCCTCGCCCGCTACCTTTTCAAGCTTGCGGGCTCGAGCGATCGGGCCGCTGATCTCGCCGAGCTCACTCCGAAGGAACTGGAGCTGCTGAAACACTTATCGCGCGGACGCAGTTACGCCGAGGCCGGCAAAGAAATGGAGATCGCGATCTCAACGGTGCAGACCCACATCAGAAATCTGTACCGAAAGCTCGAC
>JBIIHO010000014.1:0-13809 GCA_044235605.1 Steroidobacteraceae bacterium
TAGCGCTGCGCCGAATACGATGACGAAGGGGAAGCGGTCCATGAGCGTGAGCACGAATCGACTGCCCCAGATAATGATGGGAATTGAAAAGAGCAGACCGAAAATCACGAGTCCTAGACTGTCTTTGGCGGCGCCGGCGATGCCGATGACGTTATCGAGGCTCATCACGGCATCGGCCAATACGATAGTTTTGATGGCCCCCGTCAAATGGTCTGAGGCACTGACTTCGTGGCCACCCTCCTGCTGAGGCAGTAATAATTTGATACCGATCCAGAGCAGCAATAATCCGCCGATGATTTTGAGGAAGGGTATTTTGAGTAGCTGCAGAGCGAAGAAAATCAGAATCACTCGCAACGCGATGGCACCGAACATACCCCAGAAAATGGCCTGTTTTCGCTGTGCATCGGGGAGGCGCCTCGAGGCGAGGGCGATGACGACCGCGTTGTCGCCGCCGAGCAGGATGTCGATCATGATGATCTGCCCGAGCGCGACCCAAAATTCGGGTGAGGAAAAATCCACGGGAGGAGTATAATCTGGCGGTAGATTTTTAGGGTTCTTCGGCAGGGTTGGTACTATGCGTTTAAAGCCGCTTTGGGTTCTCGCTCTGGGTCTGTTGGGCACGGTGGGCATGGCCCAGGTGCCAACTGCGGAGCAGCTCGAGATGTTGCGCTCGATGTCTCCGGCCGAGCGCGAGGCGATTTTGTCGCAGTTCGGGATCGACCCTTCAGCCCTTGGCGGTACGACAAGCGGGGCGGGAGTGGGAGCGGCGGGCCTGCCGGGCGCCTCGGGTACGGGTGCGGGCGCCGCGATGGGTCTGCCTGGCGCGGGCAAAAATGCCGCCGACCGGAAGCGCGAGGCCGAGCGTCTCGCCAAAGTGTTTTTGCTGCAGCCGCTCGATACCGTGCTGCTCACCATTTCGCCGCGTCAGAGCACGAATCCGGCAGACATCGGGCGCAACGCGTATGGGCTCGGGTCGGGCAGTGCGGCGGCTACGCCGCCGACCACGTCGGCTACGTCCGTCGCCCTCGACGCCAATGCGCTCGGCTTCATGGAAGCGGTACGTCGTGGCAATCCCTTCACCCTCGATGGGGTCGGTCAGTTGTCGCTCCCCGGCGTTCCGCCGATCGCTCTTGCGGGGCTCACCGAGCAGCAGGCCTTTCAGCGTCTTGCGCTCGAGCCCTCGCTCCTCGGGTTCACCATCAACCTTATTCGTTTGCCCGTGCAGCGCCCGGACGCGGCGGGACTCAAGCCCTTTGGCTACGATATTTTTGAAGACGCGGCCTCGTCGTTTGTGCCGCAACTCGATGCGCCGGTCTCCTCGGACTACGTCATGGGTTCGGGCGATCAGGTCACGGTGCAGCTTTATGGTGGTCAGAACCGAACGCTGCGTCTCGTCGTCAATCGCGAAGGCAATCTGAGTTTCCCTGAGCTTGGTCCGATTTCGGTGACCGGAAAGTCCTTTGATGACGTTCGCACGGAGATCGAATCGCGCGTTACGAAGCAGATGATCGGAACGCAGGCGAGCGTGAGCATCGGCAATGCACGCGGCATCCAGGTCTTCGTGCTCGGCGAAGCCAAAAACCCGGGCAGCTACACGGTGAGTGGGCTCTCGACGGTGACGAGTGCGCTCTATGCCGCGGGCGGCGTGGCGCAGAGTGGATCCTTGCGCGACATTCAGCTTAAGCGTCAGGGCTCAATCGTGCGTCGACTCGATCTCTACGATCTCCTGCTGCGAGGCGACACCAGCAACGATTCCAAGATTTTGCCGGGTGACGTGATTTTCATTCCGCCTGTGGGTACGGTGGCCTCGGTCGAGGGCGAGGTACGTCGCCCCGCGATCTATGAAATCAAGGGTACTGTGTCGGTGGGCAGTCTCGTTAACCTCGCGGGCGGCTTTACCGCCGACGCCGACGCCGAGCGACTCACGTTGGTACGTGTGGGCGACGATCGTCGTCGCGTGGCGCTCGACGTGAAGATGAGCGACGCGCGTACGAGCGGCATGGGCCTCAAGAACGGCGATCGTGTGAGCGTCGCGCGGATCCGCCCGACGCTCGATGCGGGCGTCGTGCTCGAAGGGCATATGTTCCGTCCGGGTACGGTCGCTTGGCGCGATGGGTTGCGGCTTAGTGATGTGATCCGTTCGGTGGATGAACTGAAGCCGGGCGCCGATCTCGGTTATGTGCTCATTCGTCGCGAGTTGCCGCCCGATCGTCGTGTGGTCGTTTTATCGGCCGATCTCGCTGCGGCGCTGCGCGAGCCCGGGTCGCCCGCCGATGCGTTGCTCTCGGCACGCGATCGCATCACGGTATTCGATATCGAGTCGGGTCGGGAGTTTGTCCTCAAGCCCTTGCTCGATGAGTTACGTCGTCAGTCGACGATCGACCAACCGACCGAGGTGGTCTCGATCAGTGGCCGCATCAAGGCGTCGGGCGACTACCCGCTCGAGCCGGGTATGCGTATCAGCGACTTGCTGCGAGCGGGCGGTCGGCTGGCGGATGCCGCCTATTCTCCGAAAGCCGAGCTCACGCGATTTGTGAACACGGGGCAGCGGCGCGAAAGCGAGTTGCTTGAGATCGATCTTGCAGCTGTGCTCAGGGGCGATGCTGCGGCGGATATCCGTTTGCAGGCCTTTGATTCTTTGATCATCAAAGAAGTCCCCGAGTGGTCGGGGCAGGAATATGTGACGCTTCGTGGTGAGGTGCGCTTCCCTGGTCGTTATCCGATCCGTCGAGGTGAAACGCTGCGCTCGGTGATTGAGCGTGCGGGCGGGTTCTCCAACATTGCGTTTTCTAAGGGTGCGGTGTTCACTCGAAAGGAACTGCGCGATAAAGAAGCGGAGCAGATCGCTCAGCTGACAGAGCGCTTGCAGGCGGATCTCGCGGCCCTTGCCATCTCGGCAGGTCAGGTCGCCGAAGGCCGCGCTGCTGCGCAGGGCGCCTTGGCGGCGCAGGGGATCCTCGATCAGCTCAAGAACACGCGTGCAGTGGGTCGGCTGGTGCTCGACCTCGATCGCGTAGTGGCGGGTCGTGTGGGCGCTGCCTCCGATGTGGTGCTTCGCGATGGGGACGAACTCGTCGTACCGAAGACCCGTCAGGAAGTGACGGTGGTGGGCGAGGTGCAGAATCGCACATCACACCTCTATCGACCGGGGCTCAGCCGGAACGAGTACATCGCCTCGAGTGGCGGCTATACGCAGCGAGCGGACAAGGGTCTGACCTATGTGGTGCGTGCCGATGGCAGTGTGGTGTCGAATGGGTCGGGTTGGTTCGTGAGCGGTAACTCGGTGTCGATACAGCCAGGCGATACCATCGTCATACCGCTTGATACAGAACGCTTGCCGACCTTGCCGTTGTGGCAGGCGGTCACCTCGATCATCTACAACTCGGCGGTCGCGCTTGCGGCGGTTCGCGGTCTGTAACGCGCTTCTTCAACAGCCGGGTCTAACCCGGGAAAGGCTGGGCGGTGGCGTTGAATAAACTGCTGCCGGTATTCTTCTCGCCGATTGTGCTCGTGTGCATCGCGATCGTCGTCGGCGCCATCCTGCGCCAGCGACGCTGGTCGATCGCGGGTGCGGTGTGTCTGCTCGTCGCGAGTCTCCCCATCGTTGCCGATCGCCTGTTTGCGTGGTCGCAGGCCTCCGTGGTGCCGTCAGATTTAGCTGAGACCGTACGGTCGGCGGTCACATCGAATGACGCGCAGCTGCCAGCCGACGCCATCGTCGTGCTCGGCGGCGCGATGAGTTATGTGCGACCGGCGGGCGAGCCCATAGCGGAGTGGGGCGATGCCGTTGATCGGGTATTCGGCGGTATAGCCCTCGCTCGTGCGGAACGCGCGCCTCGGCTGATCTTTTTGGGTGGCAGCTCGATCGGACAGGAAGGTTTGCCTTCGGAGGGCGATCGTGCGCGGGAGCTCGCGATTCAAGCCGGTATACCCGCGGATCGCGTCGAGGTGTCGCCCCAAGCACTCAACACGGCCGAAGAGGCCACGACGATCCGCAAGATGTTCGGCGCGGAGGGGTCGGCTGCGGCGGAGGCCGCCGCGACGGAAGCTGCCGCGATGCGCACGGCATCAGCGCGGCCGAAGATCATTCTCGTCACCTCGGCCTTTCACATGCGTCGCGCAAAGGTCACCTTCGAGACCGAGGGGTTCGAGGTGCTGCCTTACCCCGTCGATTTTCGGGCGCCGGTGCGGCGTATGACGTTGATGGAGTGGTTGCCATCACCTGATGCGCTCGAGAAAACGGATCTCGTGATCCGCGAAACCTTAGGTCGCGCGTATTACCTGCTGCGCGCGATGCTCCGCACGGCGTCGCAGACTACGGCAAGAGAGGACGCGCCGTGAGTCAGTTTCTCGACCGCCGAGTCTCGGTGGCGCCGATGATGGACTGGACCGATCGGCATTGTCGGTACTTCCTGCGCGGTTTTCACAAAGATTTACTGCTCTATACCGAGATGGTGACGGCCTCGGCCATCCTTCGTGGTGATCGTGAGAAGTTGCTTGAGTATTCCTCCGAAGAACACCCTATCGCGCTACAGCTCGGCGGCTGTGAGCCCGACTACCTCGCAGCTGCGGCGCGTGATGGCGAGGAGTGGGGGTACGACGAGATCAACCTCAACTGCGGCTGCCCCTCCGACAAAGTGCAGAAGGGGGCGTTCGGTGCCTGCTTGATGAACGAGCCGAAACTCGTCGCGGATTGTGTTCAGGCCATGTGCGAGGCGGTGGATCTACCGGTGACGGTGAAGATGCGCATCGGTACGTTGCGCTCGAGCGAGCGTAACCTCGATGACGCCGTGCAGCGTTTTGATGAAGCAGACTACGACAAGCTCGCCGATTTTTTGGTCGCGGTGCGCGCGGCGGGCGCGGACTGTGTGATCGTGCATGCGCGCAAGGCGGTGCTCGGCAACTGGACGCCCGCGGAGAATCGGGAAATTCCGCCGCTGCGGTATGACGTCGTGCGTCGGCTCAAAGAAGATTTTCCCGATATGCCGGTGCTGCTCAATGGCGGCATCAAGACCGCTGCGCAATCGGTCGAGGCGCTCGACTGGGCCGATGGCGTGATGCTCGGCCGTGAGGCCTACCACCGACCGATGGTGCTCGGAGAAATCTTTGCCGCGCTCGAGGGCGATGTGGGTTATCGACCGCCCACGGTCGAGCAGCATCTCGCGCGCATGGCCGAGTATGCGGAGCGCGAGCTTTCGAAGGGTGAGCGACTGCACGCCATCACGCGCCACATGCTCGGGCTCGTGAGCCACACACCGGGCTCGCGCGAGTATCGCCGCCTGCTCTCTGAGGGCGCCCGCGAGAAGAACGCGGGGCCGGAGCTCATACGTAAAGCTGCTGAGCTTGCGTTAGGAGGGCGGGACGACGACGGCGTGCAAGCGCGATCAGCTGCGAGTGCTCTGACGGGGACGGGCGGCTGACGCCTGATGCAGGGCTTTGAGAACGAGCTTCGGCTCGGACTCGAGAAGGCTGATCAATGCTTTAGCGGGGCCTGACGGCGCGCGCCGAGCTTGTTCCCAATTTTGCAGCGTTCTCACGCTCACGTTGAGCAGGCGCGCGAGCTGACTCTGAGATAACCCCGCCGCCTCGCGTATCGATTGAATTTTAGGTGCTACGGCGACGAACGAGCGCGAGGGGCGCATTGCGCCTCGTCGGATCTTGCCTGCTTCCTCGATACTCTCCATGAGTTGCTGGAAGAGTTGTTTTTTCATTCGTTCGTTTATACGCCTTTGGCGTATAAAAAATTAGCGATGAATCTGGGCGATTTCACCGGATTTGGGTCTTGCCGACCTCTGTCGTGCGTCTTCGCACGTTCCATGCGGATTTTGATACTCGAGCGCTGACCGAGTGATTACTTTGTTAACCCTCTTTGAACAGCACAGAGGGTTAGCTGATGACGATTCAACGTTCGCCATTTGGGTTTTTGGTGATGGTCAGTCTTGTGACCACGGTTTCTTTGAGCAGCGGTTGTTCATGGCCGCTGAAGCCAGGGGCCTTTGAGGGCGCCGCGCCGCCGCGGCTCGTGACCATCGAAGGCGTGGTGGGTTGGGATAACCCTTCGGCGTTCGGGCCGGTGCCGACGGAGCTTCAGGCAACGGGTGATGCGATCTGCGCGACGATCAACACGCGCTGGAAGAGCTACCACGCCCATGGCTATCACTCGAAGGCGCAAGACCTCGACGGGTCGACCTTCGATCGAGGCGGCTACTACTGCGAGTGACGCTTAGCGTGCGGCCGGCGAGGTCGGTGCCGGAGGCGACGTGGGCGGCACCTCGTAACGCGGCACGGGGCCATCCACCATCGCCGCGGCGTACGCCGTCACGGCGAATACGGTCGTCGACTGACGCAGGTGCGACGGGTCGACTTGATCGAGCGTATCGTTGACGGTGTGGTGAATGTCGAAATACGTTGTCGCATCGAGCTGCGGTGCGAGGATGGGTACGCCGAGTCGACGCAGCGGACCGAGGTCGGCACCGCCGTTCGAGGTGTTGTCGCCGAGTTCGACCTCGAGCGACTTCACCACACGGTGCACTTGCTCGAGGGTCGGCCAGTACTGCGCGGGCACGCGCGCGGAGAGTTTCCACACGGGGCCGTCACCGAGGTCGGCTTCCATCGCGAACGCGTGCCGTGCGACGCCTTCATCGCCTTCGGCAACGGGGTAGCGGCCCGCGCCTGAGAGCCCGAACTCCTCGTTCGCAAAGAGCACCACACGAATCGTCCGTCGCGGCTTGGGGTTGGCGCTCGCGGCAAGTCGCGCCGCGGCGATGGCGATGGCGACACCCGCGCCGTCGTCTTGCACGCCGTGACCGGTGTCCCAAGAATCGAGATGACCGCCGATGAGCACGATTTCATTGGCGAGGTCGGTACCCGGTAGATCGCCGATGACATTTGCGGATCGCACCTGCGGTAGATCGCGCGAGGTGACGCGCATGCGCACCTTCACGGCCTGACCGGCGGCCTTGCCCTCGGGGCGCGTCTGCGCGACCTGGCGCTCAAGGAGATCGGCGTCGGGGTTCGAGATGGAAACCGCCGGAATGCGCGGCGCGGAGACGTTATAAGAGAGCGTGCCCGTATGCGCGATGCGATTTTTGCTCGTGCCCACCGACCGGATGACGACGCCCACGGCGCCGAGGGAGCCTGCGATACTCGGGCCTTCGGTGCGTGAGCGGACGGCCTTGCCGTAACCGCTGCCATCGCGGGTGCGTTCCATGCGGCCATTAAAAAATACGATCTTGCCGCGCACGGTGCCTTCGGGCAGCGCCTGCAGCGCAGGGATGTCCTGCACCATCACGATCGGCGCGTCGAGGCCTTCATCCGGTGTGCCGATGCTGCCGCCTATCGCGGTAGTGACCATCGACATCGGGTAGGGCGCGAGCACATCGAAGCTCGCCTCGCCACGAATCCACCGCGGCACGATCACTTCCTGGGTGTGGACGTTGGTGAAGCCGAGGTCGCGCAGCGTTTTGACCGCCCATTCGACGCCGGCCTTGTCACCTGCCGTGCCCGCAAATCTTTGACCGACCTCGGTGGTGAGCGACTCGAGTAGCTGGTAGCTCTCGTCCGAACGTAGCGCCTGTTCGCGCACGCCGATGGCGCCGGCGAGTGCTTCACGGGAGAGCGTGACGGGCGGGGGCGGTGGAGGTGCAGCCTCCGCAGGCGTCGCGGAACTTACCGTTGTCTGTGCAGCGGCGAGATCAAAGATTGCGAGGCCTGCGAGCAGGGCAGCCGCAAGGGAGAGGCCTAGGCGGCCTCGTACAGAAGACATCGGGGTCATGGGGATCCTCAGCCGAGGCGTTTCTGAAGGGCTTTGACTTCGGCGCGCAGCGCGGCAGGCGTGCGAGTGCCGAACTCGTCGAGGTAGGTGTCCATGTCGGCCACTTCGGCGCGCCACTCGTCGGTTTTGACCGAGAGCAGTTCGTCGAGCGCGGGCTGCGCGATCGAGAGACCCTTGAGGTTGAGGTCGCTCGGTCGCGGCAAGTTGCCGATTGGCGTCTCTTGCGCCTCGGCCTTGCCGGTGCAGCGCTTCAAGATCCAATCGAGCACGCGCAGGTTGTCGCCGAAACCCGGCCACAAGAACTTGCCGTCGGCGTCGCGACGGAACCAGTTCACGTGATAAATCTTTGGGGGATGCTTGAGCTTCGCGCCCATCGCGAACCAATGCGCCCAGTAGTCGCCGTAGTTGTAGCCGGCGAAGGGTTTCATCGCCATGGGGTCGCGACGCAGCACGCCCGCCTGACCGATGGCCGCAGCCGTGGTCTCTGAGGCGACCGACGCACCGACGAGTACGCCGTGGTTCCAATCACGCGCTTCATACACCAGCGGCGCGACGCCGCGACGACGTCCACCAAAGATAATCGCCGAGATCGGCACGCCACGCGGGCTATCCGCCTCGGGCGCATACCGCGGATTGCGCTTGGCTGACACCGTGAAGCGCGAGTTCGGTTGAGCGGCGGGGCCGTTCGCAGGGTCATACGGTCGACCCTGCCAGTCGATCACGGGCTTGCCGCTCTCAAGGCCTTCCCACCACGGCTGGTTGTCGGCGGTGAGTGCGACGTTCGTGAAGAGCGTGTCGCGCTGGATCATCTCGAAAGCGTTGCGGTTGGTCTTGGCGTTGGTACCCGGCACCACGCCGAAGTAACCCGCTTCGGGGTTGATGGCGTAGAGCCGACCATCGGGGCCCGGGTGTAGCCAGGCGATGTCATCGCCGACCGTGGTCACGGTCCAGCCCGGCATGGAATCGGGCGGGATGAGCATGGCGAGGTTGGTCTTGCCGCACGCGGAAGGGAACGCCGCGGCGACGTAGTGCGTCTCGCCTTGCGGGCTCGTGAGGCCGACGATGAGCATGTGCTCGGCGAGCCAGCCTTCGTGACGCGCCTGATAGCTCGCGATGCGCAGCGCATGACACTTCTTGCCGAGCAGCGCGTTACCGCCGTAGCCGCTACCAAAACTTTGAATCGAGAGCTCTTCGGGGAAGTGCATGATGAAACGGCGGTTCGGATCGAGTTCGCCGGTGGAATGCAGGCCCTTCACGAAGCTGCCTTCCCGCGCGATGCGCTCGAGCGCGGGACGACCGGCACGGGTCATCAGCATCATGTTGATGACGACGTATGCACTGTCGGTGATTTCAACGCCGCAGCGCGAGTAGGGCGAGTCGATGGGGCCCATGCAGTAGGGCACCACATAAAGCGTGCGGCCCTTCATGCAGCCCTTGAAGAGATCGCTCATCTTCGCGTGCGCGTCGGCCGGGGCCATCCAGTTGTTGTTGGGGCCGGCGTCGTCTTTGTTCGTGGTGCACACGAAGGTGAGGTGCTCGACGCGCGCGACATCCGACGGATGCGAACGGGCGAGGAAACAGTTCGGGTAGTGCGCTTCGTTGAACTTTTGCAGTTCGCCGCTCTGCTCGAGCTGCGCGATGAACGCGTGGTACTCGGCGTCCGACCCTTCGACCCAGTGCACGGCTTGCGGTTGGGTGAGTTCGCGCACGGAGGCCACCCAGTCGGTGACGGCTTGGGAGATGCCGGGCAGCGGCGCGGAGGTCGAAGCGGTAGTAACCATCAGGTCGTCCCTGTCGTTCTTGATCTGAAGGGGCGAAATTATAGCGGGGCTATTCTGGGTTGAGACTCTTATATAGGACTCGCCCCGCGGCGGTTTTATACTGCGCGGAAATGCCCTACAACCTAAGTATTCCGGGGTGGATGCCCGAGCACGAACTGCGGGTCATCGAAGATTTGGCGGGCCGTGTCGCCTCGGGCGGCGAGGTCGTCGAGGTGGGGTCATTCTGCGGGCGCAGCTCGTGGTGCTGGGCCAAGTCCGTCGACCCCTCGGTCACGGTGCACTGCCTCGATATTTGGGATCCGGGCGAGCACCCCTATACCCCGCCGAGTTTGGAGGATCGGGATACCGATCTCGGCAAATTCGGAGCAGCCAAGGACTGGCGCGAGGCGGAAGGGTCGCTCGAAAACTTCACGCGCTACACCGCCGACTGCCCGAATATCGTGGCGCATCGTGGGCACTCGCCCGACGATTTTTGGCAATGGCCGTTTTCCTCGGCGGATCTGGTGTTTCTCGATGGCGTGCACCACAACCCGATTTTCCAGAAGGATTCGTGGTTCTGGTGGGAGCGCCTGAAACCCGGCGGGATTTTTTGCGGCGACGACTACGCGCGCACGCACCCCGATGTCATTTTTACGGTGCGTGATTTTGCCGTGCACCACGGACTGACGATCGTGGTGAAGGGCCGGTTGTGGATCACCCAGAAGCCGCTCGTCGAGGGCGACCCGAGCGCGAATGCGGGGCCGCTTTTGCAAATGACGCTCTAAAGGCGATTCGGGTCTTGTACCAGGCCCGCCACGGGGGTAGCGTGCGCGCCGCATGCAGGCCATCGAGGACATGTTCGGCCCCGGCGGCCCGCTCGCCCGGCATCTGCCCGGGTTCGTGCCGCGCAAGTCGCAGCGGCGGATGGCCGGGGCGGTGGCGGCAGCGCTCGAGGCGCGACGGCCGCTGCTCGTCGAAGCCGGTACCGGCACGGGTAAGACCTTCGCGTATTTGGTACCGGCTCTTTTTGCAGGGCTTCGCGTGCTGGTCTCGACCGGCACACGCACGCTGCAGGACCAGCTCTTCTCCAAGGACGTACCCCTCGTCGCGGGAGCGATCGGCACGCCCGCCAAGGCGGCGCTGCTCAAGGGCCGCTCGAATTATCTGTGTACCTATCGGCTGAAGCGCGAAGTGGCGCAAGGGGCCTTCGAGAGCGTGGCCCCGCGCGATGCGCTGCTCTCGCGTCTCGAGTCCTGGGCGCTCATCACTAAAACGGGGGATCTCGCCGAAGTCGCGGGTTTTAATGAAAGCCACGCGCTCTGGCCCAAGGTGACCTCGACCCGCGATAACTGCCTCGGCACGCGCTGTGCGGATTTTGCGAACTGCCATGTGGTCGCCGCGCGGCGCGAGGCGCAGGCGGCGGATCTCGTGATCGTGAATCATCATCTACTGCTCGCAGACCTCTCGCTCAAAGAAGACGGGTTCGGGGATCTGCTCGGCAGCGCGGATGCCGTGATTCTCGACGAGGCTCATCAGCTGCCGGATCTCGCAACGCAATTCTTTGGGGTGCAGGTCGGGAGCCGTCAGATCGAGAATGTGCTCATCGAGGGTCGCGCGTCCTTGCTGCGTTCGGGCGGTTCGCTCGCGGAGATCGGTACGGCGGCGCGTGCCGTGGAGGCTGCGATCGGTGCCGTGCTCGCGACGCTCGCCTCGAAAGCGGATCTCGAGTCGGCGACACTCGCGCTCGTGTCGGCGCTGCGCGATTACGCCTCGCGCCTCGCCGATGCCGCGCGCGAAGCGGCGGTAGAGCAGGTGGCGAAACGTGCGGTGGAGCTCGCTAGCGCCCTCGAGCGCATCGCGCTGTGTACCGACGACGAAGGCGCGCGCACGAGCGAGACCAACGGACGGAGTTTTTCTTTGGGTCTGTTACCGTTCGATATCTCCGAGCGGTTTAAATCTTTGATCGAGGCGCGACCCGCAGCGTGGATCTTCACCTCGGCGACTTTGTCGGTCGCGAGTGCGTCGCAAGGCGATGATTTCAGTCACTTCGCCTCACGGCTCGGGCTGGATGATGCTGAGGCGCTGCGTATTCCGAGCCCCTTCGACTACGAAGCGCAGGCGATGCTCTACCTGCCTGCGGGGATGCCGGAGCCGACGGCGCCGGGATACGTCGAGGCGGTCATCGAAACCTGCGTGCCGCTGCTCGACGCCTCGGGCGGTGGTGCATTTTTACTCTTCACGAGTCATCGGGCGCTCGCGCAGGGCGCGGCCGCGCTGCGCGCGCGGTGGGATGGCGCGGCAGAGACGCCGATTTTGGTGCAGGGCGAGGGTCCTCGAGAAAAACTCCTGCGGGATTTTCGCGAGCACGGCAATGCGGTGCTGCTCGGCACGGCGAGTTTTTGGGAAGGGGTGGACGTGAAGGGCGAGGCGCTGCGGCTCGTCGTCATCGAAAAACTTCCCTTCGCCTCACCCGACGACCCGCTCACCAAGGCGCGCATCGCGCATCTGCAGCGTAAGGGCGAGAACGCGTTCCGCGATTATCAGTTGCCCGAGGCGGTGCTCGCGCTCAAGCAGGGGGTGGGTCGCTTGATCCGCAGCGAGACGGATCGTGGCATGATCGTGATCGCCGATCCGCGCTTGCTCACCAAGGGGTATGGCCGTACGTTCCGTGCGAGTCTGCCGCCGATGCCGGTGACCCAAGATCGCGACGAGGCACTGCGGTTCTTGCGCAAACTCCGATGAATATCCTCGCTCTCGATACCTCGACCGAAGCCTGCTCCGTCGCGTTGCTCGCGGGCGATCGCGTGCTCACGCGTTATCAAGAGGCCCCGCGCGGGCACGCGGAGTTGATCCTGCCGATGGTCGATGCGCTACTTGATGAAGCCGGCGTCACGCTCAAAGATTTGACGGCGATCGCGTTCGGGCGCGGGCCCGGCAGCTTTACGGGCGTTCGTCTCGCCTCGAGCGTGGTCCAAGGTCTTGCGTACGGCGCGGGGGTGGGTGTGGTGCCGGTGTCGACGCTGCAGGCGGTCGCGTATCGCGCGTTCATCGACGATGACGCACTCGCCGGCACGACGCGCGGTACCCACGTACTCGTGTGCAACGATGCGCGCATGGACGAGGTGTACGTGGGCGCGTTCGCGCGGTGGCCGGCCGCAGCGGGCGCTGTTTGGCCGACGCCGCTCGGCCCCGAGACCGTGATGCCACCTTCTAAGGTTTCGGTGCCGTCGGTGGCGGGCGAGGGTGGGGTCGAGGGCAAGGGCAAGGGCACGGTCCGAGGCGTCGGCGTTCGCTGGATCGGCGCGGGGCGCGGGTTCAAGGCGTACGCCGAGTTGTCGCGGCTGCGTGCGGAGTCGGGCGGAGCGCTCGCCGCGGTGCACGAGGCGATTCTGCCGCGCGCGGAAGACATCCTCGCCCTTGCGCGTCCGGAGGTCGAAGCCGGGCGGGTGCTGCCCCCCGCGGCCGCATTGCCGATTTATGTCCGCGACGAGGTCGCGAAGGTTCCGGGGGCGATTCCCGGGTCGCTGTCATCGGGCTGAAACACGAGTCGCGTGAAATATGTCTGAAACAAGGACTTCACGTCTCCCGCTCATGGCAGCCAAACAAATCCTCGTCGTCGAGGACGAAAAACCGATTCGGGACATGATCAGCTTCGGGCTGCGTCGTGCCGGCTTCGAGGTGCGCGAGGCGATCGATACGCGTGCGGCGCGCGCGCAGGTCGCCGATCGACGGCCGGATCTCATGCTCGTCGACTGGATGCTGCCCGACATGAGCGGACTCGAGTTCACGCGGCAGATCAAGCGTGACCCCGAGCTTCGGGATCTGCCGATCATCATGCTCACCGCCCGCGCCGAAGAGTCGGACAAAGTGGCGGGCCTCGAGGGCGGGGCGGATGACTACGTGACCAAGCCGTTTTCGCCGCGCGAGCTCGTCGCGCGCATCAACGCGGTGCTGCGTCGTGTGGATCCGCAGGTCGAGGGCTCGGTCATCGTCTTCGAAGGACTCAGTCTCGACCCGGTCGCGCATCGCGTGACGGCCGATAGCCGGCCCGTGACGCTCGGGCCGACCGAATACCGCATGCTCGAGTTCTTCATGAGTCACCCCGATCGGGTGTACTCGCGCGAGCAACTGCTCGATCGCATCTGGGGTGGCAACGTCTACGTCGAGGAACGGACTATCGACGTGCATATCCGTCGCCTGCGCAAGGCACTCGAGGAATTCGGGTACGATCGCATGGTGCAGACGGTGAGGGGTGCGGGTTACCGCTTTTCGACC
>JBIIHO010000175.1:0-4348 GCA_044235605.1 Steroidobacteraceae bacterium
GCAGCAGGCGAAAGACGCCGACGGTAACTTGCTCTACATCGACAAGGACGGCAAAGAAACTACGAAGAAGCCCGAAAGTCTGCCGAACTACGCGCCGATTTATCTGACGAAGGGTCAGCTGACCTTCGACACGGCCGGTAAGCTGATCTCGCCGAAGGAAGGTGCGAAGTACACCCCGTTCGATCCGCAGAACGGCGCCGACCTCATCGTGTTGAACGTCGACTACGGTAAGTTCTCGACCCAGTACTCGCAGCCCTTCTCGGTGTTGTCGCTGACGCAGGACGGATTCACGTCCGGTCGTCTGGACGGTATCAGCATCGACTCCTCGGGTACGGTTCGCGCGAACTACACGAACGGTCAGCAGCAAGCGCTCGGAAAACTCATTCTCGCGAACTTCGCGAGCCCTAACGGCTTGAAGCAGATCGGTAATGCCAACTACGTGTCGACTTCGAGCTCAGGTGAGGCCGTTGTCGGTGTCGCCGGCGCCGACGGTTACGGAACGATTCAGGGTGGTGCGCTCGAGCGTGCAAACGTCGACCTCACGGAAGAGTTGGTGAGCCTTATCACGGCGCAACGAAACTTCCAGGCGAACGCGAAGGCGATTGAGACTACGACCAATCTCACCAGCACGATCGTCAACATCCGCGGCTAATGACTGAGCACGGTGCACTGACATGGACAAGCTGATATTCACTTCGCTGAGTGGTCAAAAGTATGTCGACCAGCGTGTACAGCAGATCTCCAACGAGATCGCCAACGTCAGTACGACCGGATTCAAGAAAGAGTTCGCCGCTGCGACAGAGACCTATCGTTACGACGGAGACGGATTCAAGAGCCGCTATGTACCCGTCGTGACGCCGAGTAATCGCGTCGATTTGGCAGACGGCGCGATGCAGAGCACTGGGCGTCCATTGGATATCGCCGTAAGCGGTAACCAGTTGCTCGCCGTGCTCACCGACAACGACGAAATTGCGTACACCCGCCGCGGCGATCTCTCGGTCGGCGCGGATGGACTTCTCCGTGTCGGCTCGGGTGAGCGACTGGCAAGCGATGCCAATACACCCATTTCGATTCCGGGATTGACCGAAATCAAGATCGGACCAGATGGGACGGTGCTGGGTAAACAGGTCGGAGGAGAGGCGGTGATTTTTCAGCCGCTCGCACGGATCCAGGTCGTCGATTCTGATCCGGAAAAAGTCTCGCTTCGAGTAGATGGGCTTTACGAGTCGAGTGATCGGCAGCCGTTTCCCGCCGCGGCGACACCAGCGGTGCAGTCGGGCACCCTCGAGGGCAGCAACGTTAGTTTGTTCTCGGCGATGGTCGACATGATCAGCATGAGCCGTCGCTACGAAATGCAAGTAAAAGTGCTGAAGCAGGCGAGTGATCTCGCGGAACGAAGTCAGAGTCTCGCTCGAGTGACTCAGTAATTTAAGAACTCTTAGGAAGATAAAAATGGAAGCAGCTCTTTGGGTGGCAAAAACCGGACTCGACGCGCAGCAAACGCGTATGACGGTGATCGCCAACAACCTGGCTAACGTCAATACGACGGGCTTCAAGCGCGATCGTGCAACCTTTGAAGATTTGCTCTATCAGAGCGTTCGGCAGGGCGGTGCTCAGACCTCTGCAGACACCGCAGCGCCGACTGGCTTGTTGCTCGGTACGGGTACCCGTGTCGTGGCCACTGAAAAGTTGCATGCGCAGGGAAATCTCATCCAGACGCAAAATGCGTTCGACCTCGCCATCAGCGGCGAAGGCTTTTTCCAAATCCTGCAACCGGATGGCACGATCGCGTACACACGTGACGGTGGCTTCAAGATTTCGGGAGAGGGCGTGCTCGTCAACTCGAGCGGCTACCGCTTGCAGCCGGAGCTTGCGATCCCGCAGAACGCCCAGACCATCACCATCGGCGGCGATGGCACCGTTTCTATTCAAGCTTTTGGTGAAGCGCAGGCACAGACCATCGGTCAGATTCAGCTCGCGCGTTTTCTCAATCCCTCTGGCCTTCAGGCGATCGGCGAGAACCTCTTTCGAGAGACGACTTCGAGTGGTCCGCCGCAGGTGGGTATCCCCTCGCAGCAGGGTAACGGCCAATTGATTCAGGGTGCTCTCGAGAGTTCCAACGTCAACGTCGTCGAAGAGATGGTCAGCATGATCGAGACGCAGCGAGCTTACGAAGTGAATTCGAAGGCGATCGAAGCGGTCGACGGAATGCTGCGCTTTGCCAACAACAACCTCTAAGGGTGATGAGTGAAGCGATCGAGTTTTATTTTGGCAACGGTATCGTTGCTACTCGTGGGGTGTGCTGAGATCGGCTTTCGCGACCTCCCGCCCGAGCGGGTCTACATCCCGTCCTCGCAAAAGCCACTCCCGCCGCTGGCCGACGGGTCGATTTTTTCGCGCGCAGGCCAAGACAGTCTTTTGGGACAAGATCGGGCTCGACAGGCCGGCGATATCCTCACCGTACTGATCGACGAGCAAGTCTCTGCTTCGAGCTCGGCATCGAACAACGCGATACGGAACTCCGCAACGACTGCCTTGACGCCGATCGCGTTGGCAGACCTCAACCGTCGTCTCGGAAAAGCGTGGGCCTCTGATATGAACCCCGCTGAGAGTTCGATCGAGTCCACGGGCGAGGGCAGTGCGGAGCAAGAGGGGCGGATTGCCGGTGAAGTCACGGCGGTCGTCACCGAAGTTCTACCGAACGGACTCCTCGCGATTCGCGGCTACAAGCGTCTCGAACTGGCCCGCGGAGTACAGCTCATTCGCCTGACGGGTCTCGTGCGCCCGATGGATATCCAGCCAGACAACACCGTTCGCTCGCGGCGTCTTGCCGACGCGGATATCAGTGTGGCCTCTAGGGGCGAGCTCGCCGATGCGAGTCGTGCCGGTTGGATGAACCGTGCGCTACTGAAACTGTGGCCGTTCTGAGGAATACGCCGATGATTTTTTCGAATCGTGCCCGAAATTTTTTTACGGTCCTCCTCATTTCTTTATGGTCGGCCGCATTCGTTCCAGCTGAAGCGGCTCGCATAAAAGATATTGCGGCGCTGTCCGCTGCACGACCCAACCAGCTCATCGGTTATGGGCTCGTGGTGGGTCTGCAGGGCACGGGTGACGGCAAAGATATCTCGTTCACCATTCAGACCTTGCGCGAGACGCTCGCGCGAATGGGCGCGTCGGTCGATGGACCGTTGTCGAGCTACGACCTCGATCCGACGGCCGTGAAGGACTTCAAAGTCGAAAACGTGGCAGCGGTGATGGTCACCGCCGAGCTTCCGGCGTTCGCGAAGCCAGGCCAGAAGGTCGACGTTAACGTGGCGGCGATCGCCAAAGCCAAGAGTCTTCGGGGTGGGTTATTGCTCATGACTCGGATGCGCGGTGCCGATGGCCAGACTTACGCAGTCGCCCAAGGACCGTTGGCGGCATCGGGGTTCTCAGCGGATGCCGCGGGAAGCTCAGCCGCCGTCGGAGTGTCTACCTCTGCTCGAATTCCGGGCGGTGCGCTGGTCGAGCGTGAAGTTGAAGGCCCCTTGAACGTCGGTGACCACGTCACCCTCAATTTGATCTCGCCGGACTTTGCGACCAGTGCTCGTATCATGAAGGCCATCAATGCGGAGTTTGGAGAGGGGACCGCCGCATCGACGGATGCCGTATCCGTGAAGATTCGTGCGCCGACGACGCCCGAGGCGCGAGTCGCCTTCATCGGGATGCTTGAAGAGCTTGAGATCGACGCATCCGAGCCGCCGGCGCGCGTGGTCGTTAACTCACGTACTGGAACGGTGGTGATCAGCTCCAATGTTCGCGTCAAAGCGGCGGCGGTGAGTCAGGGCGACATCACGGTGACAGTCGAGGCGACAAACGAAGTCAGTCAGCCGGAGCCGTTCTCTCGAGGTGGCACGACCACTCCGGTACAGAATGCAGACATCACGATCAGCGAAGAGAACAAGAAGATGGTTCTCTTCAAGCCTGGCGCAGAGCTGCGGCAGATCGTGAATGCCGTGAACGAAATCGGCGCATCACCGACTGCGCTCATCTCGATTCTCGAAGCGCTCAAGCAAGCGGGCGCCCTGCAGGCGGAACTCATCGTCATCTAAGACTCATGGACGTTCGTCACCCTTCATCCTGGTTCGACTTCAACTCGCTGGCCGATCTCAAGGCTAAGGCGGGCGCTCGTCCCGAGGATGCGACCAAGGGAGTGGCGCAACAGTTCGAGTCGCTTTTCCTGAACATCATGCTCAAGGAAATGCGAAAGACGGTGAATCGCAGCGGCCTACTTGGGTCGGATGCGATGGAAACCTATGAGCAGATGTTCGATCAACAGGTGGCGCTCGGTATGTCAAAAGCCGGC
>JBIIHO010000176.1:0-4347 GCA_044235605.1 Steroidobacteraceae bacterium
CCGCCGCGACGCAGCTCGCGTAAGATCGCCTCGCGCACCGTCGCATCGCTCCACTCAGTGACGAAGGTTTTGATCGCGAGGCGCTCGGCAGGCGGCGTCGCAATGAGCGAGAGTTCGCGCAAGCCCCCGAGCGCCATGTTGAGTGTTCTCGGGATGGGTGTCGCGGTGAGCGTCAACACGTGGACCTCGGCGCGCAGCGCCTTGAGGCGCTCCTTGTCGCGTACCCCGAAGCGGTGCTCCTCGTCGACGATGATGAGCCCGAGATCTTTAAAACGTGCATCGGCATGCAGCAACCGATGCGTCGCGATGACGATATCCACCGAACCTTTCTCGATGCCTTCGAGCACGGCAGCGGATTCCTTAGTCGAGCGGAAGCGCGACAGCGACTCGATACGGACCGGCCAGTCGGCAAAACGATCCGCGAAGTTCGCCGCGTGTTGCTGAGCGAGCAGGGTAGTGGGCACGAGCACGGCCACCTGCTTGCCGGCCTGCACGGCGACGAAGGCCGCACGCATGGCGACTTCGGTTTTTCCGAAACCGACATCGCCGCAGACGATGCGGTCCATGGGCTGCTCGGAGGCCAAATCTTTGATGACTTTGTCGATCGCCTCGGCCTGATCCGCCGTCTCTTCGAAGGGGAAGGCGTTGGCAAAACTTTGGTATTCGAGCTCTCTAGAGGGAAGCTGGCTTGCGCGGCGGGCCTTGCGCCGTGCATAGAGGTCGAGCAGTTCGGCAGCGACGTCACGTACTTTTTCCGCTGCGCGCTTGCGCGCCCGGGACCATTGATCGGTGCCGAGTTTGTGTAGGGGTGCCGACTCGGGCGCTGCACCTGAATATCGGCTCACGAGCTGCAAAGAATGCACGGGCACGTAGAGCCGATCACCGTCGCGGTATTCGAGCACGAGGAACTCGCCGCTCTGACCGCCGACGTCCATGCTTTGCAGGCCTACATATCGACCGACGCCATATTCCTCATGTACGACTGGCGCGCCAGCTGTGAGGGTCTGAAGATCACGGAGAATGGCGTTCGGGTCGGCCGTGATCTTGCGACGACGTCGTTCCTGTCGGGCGCGAGTGCCGAAGAGTTGCGACTCGGGTAGTACGGTGAGCGCGGGATCGGCGAGTACGAGGCCTGCGAGTTCCGGTGCAACGGTCAGCGCGAGACGAGCTTCGCTCGTGACGAACGCTTGCCAACCTTCGCAGGCTGCAGCCTTGAGGCCAGCGCCTCTCAGTAATTCGCCGAGGACTTCACGGCGGCCGGGGGAATCGGCCGCAAGCAGTACGCGACCCTCGTGGTGCGCGAGAAAATCCTGCAGCGGTGCGAGCGGTTTTTCGGCGCGCGGGTCGAGTCTCAGTTCGGGCGGGAGTTTGGCGCCGAAATCATGGTGAGCCGCCGAGGGGTCCTCGCTGCGGAAGGTGTCGAGCACGATCTGCGGATGTCGGTTGAGCCCGTTGCGGATCGTCTCGAGATCGATGAAGAGTTCTTCCGGGCGTAATAGAGGTCGTTCGATATCGCCGCAGCGATCGTCGTGACGCAGCTGCAGCGCCTGCCACGCTCGCTCGATGGCGCCCTCGAGACTGCCGGTGAGATCGGCAATGCGTGCGCGGGTCGGCAAGTAATCGAAGAGCGTGTCGGTCGAATCAAAGAAAAGCGGCAGGTAGAACTCGATGCCCGCCGGGGCGATGCCATCGCTCACGCCGCGATAGATCGCGCTGCGGGTCGGGTCGCCGTCGAAACGGGTCCGATAGCGGCGACGGAAGGCGCGTACGGCATCGGCATCGAGCGGCATCTCGCGCGCTGGCAGCAGACGCACGGCGGGTATCGATTCACGCGAGCGCTGAGTCTCGGGATCGAACTTTCGGATGGCCTCGATTTCGTCGTCGAAGAGGTCAATGCGAAGGGGGCCGTCAGCACCCATCGGGAAGACATCGAGCAAGGAGCCGCGCAGGGCGTACTCACCGGGGCCTGCCACTTGGCTCACCGAGGAGTAACCGGCTTCGGTCAGTCGCAGCCGAAAGGCCTCGAGGGCAAGACGTTCGCCGACGGCGAGCGAGAAGCTGCGGCTCGCCACGTATTGGCGGGGCGCGAGACGTTGCAAGATCGTGTCGATCGTGATGAGCACGATGCCGCGACGCAGGTCCGGTAGCTCCGCGAGCGCGAGCAGTCGATCGCTCGTGATGTCCGGGTGCGGTGAGAAGACGTCGTAGGGCAACACCTCCCAGTCCGGCAGCGTGAGCAGGCGCAGACCCGGCGGGGCGAAGAACTGCAATTCGGCACGACGGCGCTCGAGGCTGCGACTATCGGGCTCGATGACGAGCCAGGGCTGATCGTCGGCCGCGGCCGCCTCGGCGAGGGCGAGCGCCGTGGCGCTGCCATGCAAGCCGCTCCAGTGCACCTGCGGGCGCCCGGAGTCGGGAATGGGAGGCCGAAGGAGCCGAGACATGGGCGCGCAAGCTTACAGAGCCGCTTCCGAGAGGCAAGCCCCGGGATGGAGCGGTCTCGATATGGTTAAATCGGGCCCGAATGTTCCAGCCTTTGTCCTTGTTCGTCGGTTTGCGCTACGTGCGCTCGCGAACGCGGAAATTCTTCGTCTCGTTCATCACCTGGGTCTCGCTGGCCGGGGTCGCAGTGGGCGTCGCCGCGCTCATCGTGGTGCTGTCGGTCATGAATGGTTTCGAGGGCGAGCTCCGCGACCGGTTGCTCGCCTTGTCGAGTCACGCGCGGGTGATCGTCGCCGGAGAGTCGGGTGGAGGACCGCCATCATCGGTTCAGGGACCGGCCGAGGCGGCCACCCGAGCGGGCGATTACGACTGGCAGGCGGCGCTCGCGGTGCTGCGGGCGGACCCTCGAGTGCGGGGTGTCGCACCGTATGCCGAGATTCAGGCTCTCGCGCTGCGCACTCCCGAGATGTTGCCTGTTCAGTTGAGGGGGGTCGACCCGCAACTCGAGCCCGCAGTATCCGTCGCGGCAGCGGCCATGGTCGAAGGGCGGCTCGATGATCTCGTCGCGGGCGCTGATCGAATCATCCTAGGCAGCGTGGTTGCGCGTCTACTCGGTGTCGCCGTCGGCGATCGAGTGACTTTGCTGGTACCCGGCGTCGCTGAAGGTGGCGCCCCTACGCCGCGTTTACGCGAGTTCTCCGTGAGTGGAATTTTCGAGATCGGTCTGCACGATCATGACGGTACGCTCGCGCTCGCACATCTCGATGATGTGCGCGCACTCACCTCCGATGATGCGCGAGCCTTCGGTTTACACGTAAAGCTCGACGATCCGATGTCGGCGCCTGCGCTGAATTCGCAACTTGGCGACCGGCTCGGCGCGGGGCTCACCCTGCGCGACTGGACGCAAGATCACGCGAACTATTTTCGGGCGATCCGCATCGAAAAGAGGATGATGTCGATCATCCTGATGCTGATCGTGGGCGTCGCCGCGTTCAACATCGTGGCGATGCTCGTCATGGTGGTGACAGACAAGCGCACGGACATCGCGATCCTGCGTACGCTCGGTGCTTCACCACGCAGTGTGCTCGGCGTCTTTCTCACGCAAGGTCTCGTGATCGGTTGGGCAGGTGTCGCGTTGGGTGTCGCGCTCGGCGTGATGCTCTCGCTCAACGTCGCCGACATCGTGCCGCTCATGGAATCGGCGTTCGGCTTTCAGGTGATGGACCCGAGCGTGTACTACGTGACGCGCATCCCCGCAGAGTTACGAAGTGAGAACGTCATCACCATCGCGCTCATTGCGCTCGTCGTGACCGCGGCTGCCACGGTGTACCCGGCCATGCGCGCCTCGCGCGTCGCACCGGCCGAAGCCTTGAGGTACGAGTGATGGTGCGCAACGCTTGGACCTGGATGGTTGGCACCCGCTATCTGCGATCGACGCATCGCCGAGGTTTCGTGTCGTTCGTGGCGTTCATGTCGACGGCGGGTCTCATGCTCGGCGTCGCCGTACTGATCGTGGTGCTGTCGGTCATGAATGGTTTCGAACGCGAGTTGCGCTCGAGGATTTTATCGGTGACCTCGCATGCCACGCTCATCGGGCTTGAGGGGGCGCTACCTGATTGGCAAGGCATTCGCAGTCTCGCGCTCAAAAGTCCTGGGGTGCAGCACGCCGTGCCTTACGTTGAGGCACAGGCGATGATCGCCAACGGATCACGGGTGCTCGGCAGTGCGGTGCGCGGCATCGATCCCGAGCTCGAGCGCGAGGCGACGGGTCTCGCGCAGCACGTTCGTGATACGCGCATTGAGGATCTGAAAGCAGGGTCGTGGTCGATCATCCTCGGTACGACACTCGCGAGCGAGCTCGGCGTTGCGCGAGGTGACGAGATCGTCGTCATCGTCCCGGAGGGT
>JBIIHO010000178.1:0-4339 GCA_044235605.1 Steroidobacteraceae bacterium
CCGTACAAATGACTTCGGGGCCCGACGTACCGGCTAATCTGGCTGTGGTCGATCGGCTGCTCCGAGCAGCCGCCGAGGCGGGGGCGTCCGTAGCCGTCTTACCCGAGAACTTTGCATTCATGGGTCTGCGCGATGCAGACAAACTCAAGGTCGCCGAGGATCCGGGGCGTGGTCCGGTGCAGGAGGCCATCGCAGGCCTTGCGGCTTCGCTGCGACTTTGGGTGATTGCGGGCACCTTGCCCGTGCGTGTCGAGGGCGAGCGGCGTGTGGCCGCCGCCTCACTTGTGTTCGATGCCGAGGGGCGTCAGGTAGCGCGCTACGACAAGATTCATCTCTTCGACGTCGATGTACCGGGTCGCGCCGAGTCGCATCGCGAGTCGACGAATATCCGACCCGGCGATCAAGTGGTCACGGTCGACACACCCGCCGGCCGTGTCGGTCTCTCGGTGTGCTACGACGTGCGTTTCCCCGAGCTGTACCGGCGCATGACCGCTGAGGGGGCGCAGTGGCTGGTGGTACCGGCGGCGTTCACGGTGCCGACGGGCCGCGCGCATTGGGAGCTTCTGTTGCGCGCCAGAGCTGTCGAAAATCTCGCCTTCGTCGTGGCGCCTGGACAGAGCGGCGTCCACGCCAGTGGACGCGAGACTTATGGCGACTCGATGATCGTCGATCACTGGGGCGAGGTGTTGGGTCGCTTGCCGCAGGGTGAGGGAATCGTGACCGCGCGTTTCGATCTCGATGCGCAGCGTCGCGTTCGCGAATCATTTCCCGCACTGTCTCACCGTCGTCTTTGATTAAAATGACATTAGCCGAACCATGACATCACCGATGCACACTCAAGACGCATTTTCACTCGCGCGTGAGCTCATCCTGACACCCGCGGGGCTCGACGAGGGCCATATCGCGCGTGCCCTCGGAATCGTGCGCGCGTCCTCCATCGATGCCGCCGACGTGTACTTCCAGTTTTCACGGGACGAGTCGTGGTCACTCGAGGATGGCATCGTCAAAGAAGGGAGTGCGAGCATCGAGCAGGGCGTCGGGGTGCGCGCATTATCCGGAGAGAAAACGGGCTTCGCCTATTCGGACGAAATTTTGCCGGCGGCGCTCGAAGAGGCCGCGATCGCCGCGCGGGCCATTGCGGCAGCCGGTGGTGACGGGCGCGTGCCTGTGCTGCGTCGCAGTGCGGGACACACCCTTTATCCGGCGATCGACCCGCAGGGCTCGCTATCGGACGATGACAAAGTTCGCTGGCTCGAGCGTGTCGATCGCGAGACGCGCCGTATCGATCCGCGCATCGTGCAGGTCATGGGATCGGTGTCGACAGCATTCGATGTCGTCCTACTGGCAGATGCCGATGGCACACTCGCTGCCGACGTTCGTCCGCTCGTGAGGTTCAACGTGTCGGTCATCGCCGAACGCGACGGTCGACGCGAAGTGGGTTTCGCAGGCATGGGCGGCCGTTATGCGCTCGCCGAGCTCGTTGCGGGCGACCGACCGCTCGCACTGGGTCGCGAAGCCGCACGACAAGCAATGGTAAACCTCGACGCTATTCCGGCGCCGGCGGGTGCTATGACCGTCGTGCTTGGTGCAGGCTGGCCGGGGATCTTGCTGCACGAGGCCATCGGTCACGGGCTCGAGGGCGATTTCAATCGTAAGGGAACCTCGGCCTTCAGCAATCGAGTCGGGGAGCGCGTGGCATCTGAGCATTGCACCGTCGTGGACGACGGCACGCTCTCGTCGCGACGCGGATCGCTGAACATCGACGATGAAGGTACGCCGACTCGCTGCACGACGCTCATCGAAAACGGCGTCCTCAAAGGTTATCTGCAAGACAAGATGAACGCGCGTCTGATGGGCACTCAGTCGACGGGCAACGGGCGACGCGAATCCTTCGCACACATGACGTTGCCGCGTATGACGAACACTTACATGCGACCGGGCCCTCACGATCCGCAAGAGATCATCGCCTCGGTTGATCGCGGCATTTACGCGGTGAACTTTGGCGGTGGTCAGGTCGACATCACTTCCGGTAAGTTCGTCTTCTCGGCGAGCGAGGCCTATCTCATCGAGAAGGGTCGTATCGGCGCGCCCATCAAGGGGGCGACGTTGATCGGTAACGGTCCCGATGTGCTCACTCGCGTCTCCATGGTCGGCAACGACCTCAAACTCGATGACGGTGTCGGCACCTGCGGCAAGGAAGGTCAGAGCGTTCCGGTGGGCGTGGGGCAGCCGACGCTGCGTATCGACGAGCTCACGGTCGGCGGCACGGGCTGAGCCACCGAAAATTTTTTAGCGAGCGCTCGCCGAATCGATCCGTCGAAGCAAGCGATTCGCACGAACATCTCGGCGTGAAGCCGTGCTCTCTAGCAGTGTGATGTGACCGAGTTTTCGGCCCTCACGTTCTGTCTTTCCGTAGTCGTGCCAATGCAGCTCGTCTTCGCCGATGAGCGCGTTTCGTGAGGGCATACGTCCGATGAGGTTGATCATCGCGGCATGACCTCGCGCGGTGGTCGCGCCGAGCGGTAAACCCAAAATTGCACGTAGATGATTTTCGAACTGACTCGTGGCTGCACCCTCGATCGTCCAGTGTCCCGAGTTGTGCACGCGCGGTGCGGTCTCGTTGGCGAGCAGCCGACCGCCACGAACAAAGAACTCGATGTTGAGTACGCCCTCGTAACTGAAATGCTCGAGTACGCGTCGCAGGTGTGTAGCGGCGCGACGTTGCAGGGCGGGCGCACCCCAGGGCGCACGCGTCAGACGCAGGATGCCGTCTCGATGCAGATTGCGATTGAGTGGGTAAATAACGATCTCGCCGTGTCGGTTGCGCGCGCCGATGATCGACACTTCGTAATCGAACGGAACGAATTCTTCGTAGATGAGCGGCGATCCGCGTAATCGCTCGAACGCCAGCCAAGCGTCTTCGATGCTGCGTACGACTGCCTGTCCTTTACCGTCGTAACCGAGACGACGGGTTTTGAGCACTCCCGGCAGACCGATATCGCGCAAGGCCCGTATGAGCGAGGCCTGGGACTCGACTGCGGCATAACGCGTGGTCGGAATCGCGAGCTTGTCGAACAGTTTTTTCTCGGTAATCCGATCTTGCGACATCGCGAGCGCTGCGAGCGGCGGAGCGATCGAGGCCGATCGACCCAGGGCTCGCAGACTTTCGATCGAGACGTTCTCCCAATCGAAGGTGATCACCTCGCTGCGACGCGCGAGTTCACGAAGCAATTTTCGATCAGTGAATTCGCCGACGAGTGTCGGTGCCACCTGCGCGGCTGGCGTATCGGCTGAGCGATCGAGAAACAGGAAGTCGAGTCCGAGGGGATAGCCCGCGAGCGCCATCATGCGTCCGAGCTGCCCACCGCCGACGATACCGATAGTCATCGGACGCCTCTCGTCAGGCTTTGCGCGGATCGGGATGCTCGAGCACCGCGGCGGTTTGTGCATCGCGATGGGCTTTGAGCGCCTTGCCGAGAGCCGGATCAGCGAGTGCGAGGATCGCGGTGGCCGAAAGGGCGGCATTGGTCGCGCCGGCGACGCCGATGGCGAAGGTCGGAACCGGCACGCCGGCAGGCATTTGGACGATGGAGAGCAGCGAGTCGAGACCGTTGAGGGCCTTGGACTGCACCGGCACGCCGAGCACCGGAAGCGTGGTTTTAGCCGCGAGCATGCCAGGAAGGTGGGCTGCACCGCCCGCACCCGCGATGATGACTTTAATGCCGCGGGTCTCGGCCGTGGAGGCGTATTCGAAGAGCAGATCGGGAGTGCGGTGTGCGGAGACCACGCGAACTTCGTGGGGCACGCCGAGCTTCTCGAGAGTCTCGGCTGCGGGGCGCAGCGTCTCCCAATCGGAGCGCGAACCCATGACGATGCCGACGACGGGCTTCATCGCGCGATGATAGCGGAAAACCCGGTCCAAATCAGCGCAGGTTCTCGAGGGTGTCCTCGATGGCCGCCGTATCGAGATCGCGCATCAACTTGCCGATGTACTGTTTTTGACGCGAGAGACCGCCCCGCGCCTTGATTCGTCGCGCTTCGCGGACGGCATCGAGCAGAGTTTCGGGCAGCGGCAGACGCGCGAGGTCGGTTTCCTTCAGGGCGATCAACCGTTCGCCGAGCGCCTGCGCCGCATGAGCAGCACGCTTACGCGAGCTTTTACTCGGGCGGTCGTCGAGGGCCTCAGTGTCGTCCACCTCGGCCTCGTACGGTTTCGTGTATCTGGGATATCGGGACACCGCTACAATTCTGCCTCATGTCGCAGCAAGTTGATCCCTCTCGCATCCCCGAACTCGAATCGGTGGTGGCCCTGACCCTCGAGGAGGCCCGCAAGGCGGGA
>JBIIHO010000179.1:0-4288 GCA_044235605.1 Steroidobacteraceae bacterium
CGCGTGATGGTCGTACGCGGGGCCATCCACATGGACCTGCAGCCCACTACATAATTTGCCCGCGTGCTTGTGGAAAGTCGGTTCGAACCAGCACGGTCGCAGCCGACAACCCGCCAGCCACTGCGGCGCGATACGCTGCATAGTCTCGAGCAGTTTGTCGGCCTGAATATCGGGCGCGCCGAATACCTCGAGGGGTCGGGTCGTACCCCGCCCTTCGGACAGCGTCGTGCCTTCGACCATCACCGTTCCGGCATAGGCTCTGGCCATTGACAGATTAGGCGCGTTGGGACTCGGATTGATCCAGCTGCGCTCGCCGATCGGCCAGCCCCAACCGGGCGCCTGCTCGGGATGCCAGCCTTGCATGCCGATCACCTGAAGTTCGACCTTGAGCCCGCCTTGCTGCACGAACCAATGAGCGAGCTCCCCGAGCGTGAGTCCGTGGCGCATCGGCATTTCGCCTGCGCCGACGAAACTCTCCCAACCCGGTCGCAAAGAGAGGCCTTCGACGGGGCGTCCCGCGGGATTGGGGCGATCGAGCACCCATACCGCCTTACCGAGTCGGGCGGCTGCCTCGAGCACGTAACGCAGCGTCGTAATGAAGGTATAAATCCGGCAGCCGAGATCCTGCAGATCGATCAAAACCACGTCGCAATGCTCGAGCATCGCATCGGTGGGTCTACGTACCTCACCATAGAGACTGAACACCGGGATGCCGAGAGCGGGATCAATGAAATCCGACGACTCCACCATGTTGTCTTGTTTGTCACCCCGCAAGCCGTGCTGCGGTCCGAAGGCTGCCGTAACTTTCAACCTCGGCAGTGACGCCAGCGCATCGAGGCTGTGCCGAAAATCCGCCGTCATAGAGGCCGGATGAGCGAGTACGCCGATACGCCGGCCTTCGAGTGGCGCGCGCAGCGCAGGCTCGTCGATGAGTCGATCGATTCCGAAGCGAATCATGGGATCTCCAGCGCTCTCAAAAAATTATCTGGATGATGGAAGTTCGGCCGATCAGTGGGATGCCAGATCGCCCAGAGCGAGGTTCCCGCCATCGTCTCCAGCACTACCGTCGGGAAGAGTTGCGATTGCGACCCCAGCACCGCGCGAGGGATCGAGAGGTCGACGACGAGACGATGGCGAAATAGACCGCTTTTCGCCTGCTCCATAGTCGACTTGACCTCTGGGGGTTCGACCGAGCCTGGCCATGGCGGCGAACGCATGCCTCGACGCGTATCGTCGAAGGCATACGACGCCCAATCGCCCGCGGGCGAGAAGTTGAACTCCAGATACGGGCCAGCATGCTCAGGATCTCGAGTAAAGAGCTCGCAGCAGGTATGAAGCCAGAGTTCGTCGCAACGACTCGTTCGCTCGGCACGCAAACCCGGGACCTTGATCGCCACACGAGATCGCAGCTCGTAGCGGAGTCGTAGCACTTTGGGCATTGCGGTCACATCTACCGTCACGGCGCCGACTGCACCTAACTCTCCGCAGGCGGGATGAGCGCAAAGTTCGACGCTCACGCGTTTCGCGTTCATGCACGTCGCCCTGCCACTACGGGCACTTGCCAAACGCCGTAGCCTTCGGGGTCTTGTAGGGTCGCGATGATCGCATCGAACATCCCACGCACTTCCTCCAAAGATATGCCCGAGTGCGCGGCGAGCGGCTCGGTATATCCATCACGCCAAGCGATGAGGATGCCAGCAAACTCCTCGCGAGGGACGCGCTCGGTATCGAGGGTCAAATATTGAATGGCGAGATGCGTGAAGCCCAAGGCACGCATGATCGGCAAGGTACGTCGTCCGATTCGGGCATCGGTGCCCGTCGCCTTGGTGAACGGGACCACCGCTCGATGCCACAGGCGATCGGGATCGACTCCGTCCCGCTCGGGGAAATGCAGCATCCCGTAATCCTCGCTCAGGACGTGTGCCCAGGCTCCGCGACGTAACACGCGATGGATCTCCGATAGCATCCGCTCAGGCTCCGGCACCATCTGCGTGACGTGGCGGCAGACCACGAGATCGAAGTATTCGTCAGGAAAGCGCAGGGCAAATCCATCGCCCTGCTCGAACGTCACCGTATCCGACTCAATCACTCGCTGGCGCGCCACAGCAAGCAGTTCGGGCATCAAATCGACGCCAATCACCGACTCGGCACCTGGAAACATTGCAGCCAGACGCAAAGTTGCCTCGCCTGTTCCACAGCCCAGATCGAGGATTCGCGCGCCCCGTGGTAGTGCATAGCGTGAAAAGAGCTTCGACTCCTGCGGCCACAAGGCTTCGATCTGGTGCCGCAGGGTTCGCAGCATGGACTCGTCGGCCATTTGGGCCGCTTGGGGATTTTGTTGGGATGAGTTCGTCATAAACCCCCAAATGATAGGCCAACAATGGGAGAATGAGGGCCCCGACAAGGATGGTCGGAACACCACCATGAATGCCGTCGTCGCCGAACTGCCGTTGTTTGCTCAGCCCGAGAGCGCGGCCCCTCGCATCCGCGAGATTCCCTACAACTATACGTCGTTCTCCGATCGCGAGATCGTCATCCGTTTGCTCGGGAGCGAGTGCTGGGATCTGCTCGACGAATTGCGCAGTGAACGTCGCACGGGTCGTTCGGCCCGCATGTTGTACGAGGTGCTCGGCGACATTTGGGCCGTGCAGCGCAACCCCTATCTCGAAGACGACCTCCTCGACAATCCCCGTCGTCGGAAAATGCTCGTCGACGCACTCGAGCATCGACTCGGCGAAATCGACAAGCGTCGAGAATCCGGTGGCACGACCCTCGATCGCGAACGTGACCGTAAGGTCGGCTTGCTACTCGAGGCCGCCGAACGCGCCGTCGACGCCTTTGCAGAGTCGTTCAAGGTTACCAGCAAGCTTCGCGCGCGAGCCCGACGGCTGCTCGGTAAGCACACGCGCGCGGACGCCATTCGCTTCGATGCCTTCGCGCGCGTCTCGCACGTCACCGACGCGACCGATTGGCGCGTCGAATATCCCTTCGTGGTTATTTGTCCGGACGCGGAAGATGAAATCCCGGGTCTCGTAAGGGCCTGCATCGAGCTCGGTCTCAGCGTGATCCCGCGCGGCGGTGGAACGGGGTATACCGGTGGCGTCGTCCCGCTCACGCCGCTCTCGGCCGTCATCAACACCGAAAAGCTCGAGCGTGTTTCCGAAGTCGAACACGTCGCGTTGCCTGGCCTAGGTGAGCCTGGCGAGGAGCGCCGCATCCCCACCGTGTTTTCGGAAGCGGGCGTGGTGACGAAGCGCGTGGCCGATGCGGCCGAACGCGCAGGCTTCGTCTTCGCCGTCGACCCCACCTCCATCGACGCCTCGTGCATCGGCGGCAACATCGCCATGAACGCAGGCGGCAAAAAAGCAGTGCTCTGGGGTACGGCGGTCGACAACCTTGCCTGGTGGCGGATGGTCGATCCCGAAGGCAATTGGCTTGAGGTCGAACGTATCGGCCATAACCTCGGAAAGATCCACGATGCGCCCGAGGTCGAGTGGCGTCTCACTTGGAAAGACGGTCGCGACGACGCTGCCTCGGCCAAGGTTTTGCGCTCCGAAACTTTGCGTATGCCCGGCTCGTTGTTCCGCAAGGCCGGCCTCGGCAAGGATGTCACCGATAAATTCTTGGGTGGTCTCCCGGGCGTTCAAAAAGAAGGTTGTGACGGTCTGATCACCGCGGCACGTTGGATCGTCCATCGTATGCCGCGTCACAGCCGTACCGTCTGCCTCGAATATTTTGGTCAGGCGCGAGAGGCCATCCCGTCTATCGTCGAGATCATCGATCATATTGCCGCAGCGGACCGCGCGCATGGCGTCAAACTCGCCGGCCTCGAACATCTCGATGAGCGTTACCTCAAGGCCGTGGGCTACGTCACCAAGAGCAAGCGCGCCCAACTTCCCAAGATGGTGCTGATCGGCGATCTCGTCGGAGAAGACGAAGCCGCCGTGGCACGGACGACCTCTGAAGTCGTGCGCATCGCTAACGGGCGCAACGGCGAGGGGTTCATCGCCGTCGGCGCCGATGCCCGCAAGAAATTTTGGCTTGATCGCGCACGCACTGCTGCGATTGCCCGTCACACCAACGCGTTCAAGATCAACGAGGACGTCGTCATTCCGTTGCCGCGACTCGGTGATTACACCGATGCGGTCGAGCGGATCAACATCGAACTCTCCATCGCCAACAAACTGCGCCTCGCCGACGCCCTCGAAGAATATCTACGCACCGAGTTACGCCCCGGAAAAACCGGTGACTCCGAATTCGATGCCCTGTCTCGCGCCGAGATCCTCGC
>JBIIHO010000180.1:0-4267 GCA_044235605.1 Steroidobacteraceae bacterium
TCGCGGCAAAACCCCGCGTTGGCTCGCCGATGCCGAAAAAGGCGGCGCCAAGCGCGATCAGTTCCTGATCAAGTAGTTTTTGATTAAGACGGCCTCGGGGTGTTCCCCGGCCTTTCGCCTAGTGATCGGCCTCTTCGGCGCCCAAGCGCCGGAGCAGGCCGAGCACCTCCTCGGTCTTCTCCTGCATCAGCGCGGTGCTGCCGCGGCTCTCCACGTTCAGCCGTATCAACGGCTCCGTGTTCGACGAGCGCAAGTTCATCCGCCACTCCGCAAACTCCAGCGACAACCCGTCGGTGAAATCGACCGACAGGGCCTTTGGCTGATACGTCTGCTGTACGGCCTCGATGGCTGCACGTCCATCGGGTACCCGACGGTTGATCTCGCCGCTGCACGGGAAGCGCGCCATGCGCTCGCCCACGAGCTCCGAGAGCGTCTTGCCCGTCTTCGACATGCGCTCGAGCACGAGCAGCCAGGGCACCATCCCAGTGTCGCAATAGGCAAAGCGCCGAAAATAATGGTGCGCGCTCATCTCCCCGCCGTAGGCGGCATCGACTTCGCGCATTTTCTGCTTGATGAACGCATGGCCGGATTTGCAGAGCACGGGCTGGCCCCCGAGACGCTCGACCACCTCGATGGTGTTCCAGGTGAGGCGCGGGTCGTGAACGATACGTGCGCCGCGCTCACGCTCGAGCACGGGTTCGGCGAGGAGCCCCACGAGGTAATACCCCTCGACGAAGGTTCCCTGCTCGTCGAAAAAGAAACAGCGATCGAAATCCCCATCCCACGCCAATCCAAGCTGCGCGCCCGAGGCGCGGATGGCGTTGATAGTCGACTGTCGGTTCGCCTCGAGCATGGGGTTCGGCACGCCGTTCGGGAACGTGCCATCCGGCGCGTGATGCACCTTCACGAAATCGAAGGGCAGATGCGGCTCGAGCAAATCCACGAACAGCCCCGCCCCGCCGTTGCCCGCATTGGAGACGACCTTGAGGGGCTTAAGCGCATTACGGTCGACGTAGGAGAGCAGGTGCTCGACGTACGCCTTGCGCACGTCGAACTCGACGAGCCGGCCCAAAGAGGCGGCGCGCCCCGGCAGCTTGCCCTCGCGAATCAGCGCGGCCATCTCTTTGAGGCCCGTGTCCGCGCTGATGGGCCGCGAGCCCTCGCGCACGAACTTGAGTCCATTGTAATCAGGCGGGTTGTGACTCGCCGTGACCATGATGCCGCCGTCGAAGGCACCCATCTCATCGCCCAAAGAGGTCGCGAAATACACGCCCTCCGTGCCGCAGAGCCCGATGTCGTAGACATCGACCCCGCAGGAGCGAAGCCCGTCGATGAGCGCCGAGGCGAGGGTCGCGCTCGTGAGGCGAATGTCCCGTCCCACGACCACGCGCGTGGGGCGTACGAACGCGGCATACGCACGGCCGATGTCCCGAACGAGCTCCTCGTTGATCTCGGTCGGAATCCGACCCCGTACGTCGTAAGCCTTAAAGGCCGATAGGCTCGTCACGAGAGTCGCTCTCCTCGTCCGATCGCGAAATACTTGAACCCCAAAGATTTGAGGCGGTCGGGATCATAAAGATTTCGGCCATCCAAAATCACCGGCTGTTTGAGCCGTGCTTTCAGGGTCTCGAAATCGGGGCTCCGAAACTCCTGCCACTCGGTCACGATCACGAGCGCCTCAGCGCCCTCCACGGCCTCGAGGGGCGATCGGCAGAGGGTCAGCGCCCCGGAGGTGCATTCGCGCGGATAAAGCCGCTCCGCCTCGCGCATCGCGACCGGGTCATAGGCCCGCACCCGGACTCCTGCCGCCCAGGCGACCTCCATAAAGCGCCGGCTCGGCGCTTCGCGCATGTCATCGGTGTTGGGCTTGAAGGCGAGACCCCAGAGGGCGACCGTTATCCCTGACAGCCGCGACCCAAAAACTCCGGAGAGTTTCTGGAAGAGCACATCCTTTTGCGACTCGTTCACAGCCTCGACGGCATTCAAGAGCCGGGGGTTCGCACCCGCCTCAGCCGCCGTTCGACAGAGCGCCTTCACGTCTTTGGGAAAACACGAACCGCCGTAGCCGGCACCCGGATAAATGAACGAAAACCCGATTCGAGAATCCGAGCCGATGCCTTGGCGCACCTTCTCGATGTCCGCCCCCACCCGCTCGGCAATCCCGGCGAGCTCGTTCATGAACGAGATGCGGGTCGCAAGCATGGCGTTCGCGGCGTATTTGGTGAGCTCAGCCGAGCGAGCATCCATCGCGATGAGCCTCTCATGGTTACGCGTGAAGGGCGCATAGAGCGCACGCATGAGCGCGAGCGCGCGGGGAGAGTCCGTGCCGACGACCACACGGTCGGGTTTCATGAAATCCGCGACCGCTGCGCCTTCTTTCAAAAATTCGGGGTTCGAGACGACGTCGAACTCATGCGAGACGCCGCGCTCAGCGAGCGCGGTGCGAATCGTCTCTGCAACGCGATCCGCCGTGCCGACGGGCACCGTCGACTTGTCGATGACGACGCGATAACCATGGAGATGCCGACCGATCTCGCGCGCCACAGCCAGTACGTGCGAAAGATCGGCAGAGCCGTCCTCGCCCGGCGGCGTACCCACCGCGATGACGAGCGCCTCGCCATGAGCAACCGCCGAGGCCGCATCGGTCGAAAACCGCAGTCGCCCCGCCGACGCATTACGTACGACAAGAGCCTCCAGACCTGGCTCATGTATCGGGATCTGTCCCGCCTGCAGCGCCGAAATCTTTGACGCATCGACATCGACGCAGAGCACATCGTTGCCGACTTCGGCAAGACACGCGCCCGTCACGAGGCCGACGTAACCCGATCCGAAAACGGCAATGCGCATGGCGGGCGCTCAGCGAGCGTCAGCGCTTAGGGCGGTTCGCGATCGCCTTGCGAACGAACACAGCGAGAAGACTCAAGAATCCGCCTGCGAGCATCGACACCAGCGCAATCAACGTCCGCTTCGGAGCCTCGCGTTGTTTGGGGGGCGTCGCACGGTCGATGACCTTGAACGCGAACTCTTCGTTGCCGCGAGCGAGCATAAGTTTTTGCATCTCACCCTCGAGCACACGACCCATCGACTGCTGCAACGAGACCACGCTCGTCGCCGCAATCTCGCGCTGCAGGTAAGCCACGTTACGCTCAGACTCCGCCTCGGCCTGAGTACGCAGACGGTCGTTCAAGCGTTTGACGAGCAGATTCGCCCACTCGGCCGCGGTGTCGGGGTCTTTCCATCGAATCGAGAGCGTCACGAGACCGGATTTCTTATCTTCGGTGACGACACGAATTCCATCGAAAGCTCTTACCGCATCGCGAATGTCCGGTTTTTGATCACCCGACTCAGCGCCTTCAAGCAAAACCGGCATCAAATTGAGATCGGTAATGAACGAGCGCGCAAAATCCTTCGACTTCAACACCGCGACCGGCTCGCCCTCTCCCGCCCCCGGAAGACTGATCCCCGCCAAGCTTGCGAGACCACCAAACTGCGCGAGCGCCCCACCGCCACCCTTCTTGTCAGCGGGCGCCAGGACGACATCGGCCTTGTACCACTCCTGCGCCAAAAGGGCGTACGTGACTCCACCCAAGGTAAACACGCTCGTGATAGCCACGATGAGCCAACGACCCGACCAAATCGTCTCCCAGAGCTCCCAGAGATCGATTTCGTCGTCGTAGGAATATTGCGTCGGATTGGGCTGTTCCATAGGCGCGAGATGATACCGGATGAGGGCCGAGCCGTCTGGAGCACCGCCGCTGAGGCGTTTGCCCTGCTAGGGCATCGTTTTAGGACCGGGATCCCCTATCCGAATCCCCAGATGCGTCAGCCCCCCTGCGACCAGAAACCCGATCAACGCGAGGTAGTCTGGCACGCCGAGCACCCGATCAAGCCACCAGCCAATAACGATCCACGCGAGCGCTATCGCGAGCAGCACCCCCAGCGCGCCGGGCACGGGCAGCCCACGTCGAATCAGCGAGTGATGAAAATGCGTGGTATCGGCGAAGAAGGGCGAGCGGTGACGCAGCATCCGACCGATGGCCGTCGAGCCCATATCGAAAATCGGCATCGCGATGAACCAAAGCAGCGTCACGGGCGAGACGATCGAGTTCGGATTTTGAGAGAGTGCGATGAGGCACCAAGACAATAAAAATCCCAAAAATAAACTCCCGGCATCGCCCATGAAGGTACGTATCCGGCGATTGAACCCGAGCGGAAGATTGAAAACCAAAAACGAGAGTGCCACTCCCGCAGAAATCACCGAGATTGC
>JBIIHO010000181.1:0-4264 GCA_044235605.1 Steroidobacteraceae bacterium
CGAGTACAACATCGGTCTGAGCGAACGTCGTGCGCAGGCCGTTCGACGTGTGCTCGGTCTCCAGGGCGTCGCCGATTCTCGGCTCAGTACAGTCAGCTACGGTGAGGAGCGTCCCGCCGTCGCGGGCGAGGATGAGTCGGCCTATTCGCGCAATCGCCGCGTGGAAATCGTTTACGTCGCGGGAGGCTGACGCACGTGATTCGCGCCTGTCTTGCAGCGGGGTTACTGGCGGTGTGGGCCCTTCCGGCCCACGCGCAATCGACGCGTGATCGGCTCGCGAGTCTCGAGTCACAGGTGACGCAGCTGCAAGAAGCGGTGCGGGGTCAGGCGCTCGTCGAGTTATCGCAGCGTCTCGATGCGCTTGAGGCCGAAGCACGGGCCTTGCGGGGTGACCTCGATCTCCTGCAGCGGGAAAACGAAGAGCGACGTAAGCAGCAAACCGATCTCGCGAGCGAGTTCGATCGTCGCATCGCGGCCATCGAAGCTCGAATCGCCGCGGCGACTTCGGCGTCGACGGCAATCCCTGTCGTGACGCCGTCTACGGGCGAGCAGAACGCCGATTCAGGCGCGGTAGCGGGTAACGCGGCGAGTGTGGCGTCGATACCGACTGCCGCACCCGTGGCTCCGTCTGCGCCTGCGCCAACGTCAGTATCCGTACCGACCGAAAGCCCCGAGGTGCTTTACGGTCGCGCCTTCGATGCACTCAAGGCGGCGAACTACCCCGAAGCGATCGCGGGAATGAGCGGGTTCGTGGCGCAGTTTCCGACTCATCCTCTTGCCGATAACGCACAGTACTGGCTGGGTCAGACCTATTATGTGACGCGCGATTACGCCAAGGCCATCGAGGCCTTCGCGTCAGTCGGCAGTCGATCTCCCGATTCTTCCAAGGCTCCCGATGCGCTGCTTAAGAAGGGGCTTTCTGAGTTGAGTCTTGGCCGCAACGATGCCGCCCGCGCGTCGTTCAACGAGGTGCTGCGTCGATACCCGCAGAACGACGTGGTGCGCACAGCGCGCGAGCAGCTCGGTCGCTTGCGCTAAAAATACCTTGAACCCGAGTCGGCTCAAGCTCACGGAAATTTTCCGTTCGCTGCAAGGCGAGGCAGACTCCGTCGGTATTCCGACGATCTTCGTTCGACTCACGGGTTGTCCGCTGCGATGTAAATACTGCGACACCGCCTATGCGTTTTACGGCGGCGAGTGGTGGTCGCTCGAGGACATTCTCGCTCGTGTGAAGGAACTCGAGGCGACCCATGTCTGTGTGACGGGTGGCGAGCCTCTGGCGCAGCCCGCCGTCTTCGAATTGATGACGGCACTCTGTGATACCGGTTATCGCGTATCGCTCGAAACGAGTGGTGCGATGCCGCTAGAGCGTGTCGATCCTCGTGTCGTGAAGGTGGTTGATATCAAGACGCCAGCCTCGGGTGAGGAGACGCGCAATCGTTACGATGAGCTCACGAGGCTGCAGTCCAAAGATCTCGTCAAATTCGTGATCGCCGATCGCAGCGATTATGAGTGGAGTCGTTCGCAGCTGCGCGAGCGTGCGCTGGCCGAGCGCTGCACGGTGCTCTTTTCGCCGAGCCACGCGGAGTTGCCCGCGCGCGATCTCGCCGATTGGATCCTCGAAGACCGCTTGCCGGTACGGTTCCAGGTGCAGTTGCACAAGTATCTTTGGGGCGACGTACCCGGACGATGAGTACTGCATCGCACGTTTCGTCAGCCTCGAAACCGCGGGCGGTGGTCTTGCTCTCGGGCGGGCTCGACTCCGCCACCGTCCTCGCGATGGCGATCGAGCAGGGCTACGACGCCTATGCGCTCTCAGTGCACTACGGACAGCGGCACTCGGCTGAACTCGCGGCTGCGGCTCGCGTGGCGGTGTTGCTCGGCGCTCGGGAGCATCGCGTCATGGGTGTCGATCTCGCTGGCATCGGCGGTTCGGCGCTTACGGACTCCTCGATCACGGTGCCAACATCTCCCGTGACGGGCATCCCGATTACTTACGTACCGGCCCGAAACACCTTGATGCTGTCACTGGCGCTCGGATGGGCTGAGGTGCTCGGTGCGAGGTCGATTTTCATTGGCGTGAATGCCGTCGATTACTCGGGCTATCCCGATTGTCGCCCGGAGTTCATCGCGGCCTTCGCTGAGGTCGCGCGTCTCGGAACGCGGGTCGGAACGGAGGGCACTGCCATCCGCGTTGAGGCGCCCTTGGTCCGGCTTGCCAAGGCCGAGATCATCCGCGAGGGTCATCGACTCGGAGTCGATTTTTCCCTGACCGTTTCCTGTTATCAGGCCGACTCGGAAGGGCAGGCCTGCGGGCGTTGCGACAGTTGTCGGTTACGTCGGGAAGGTTTCGTCGCTGCGGGCGTGCCGGATCCCACGCGATATGTGTAGAATTCGCGCCCTCACGACGGGTACGGGTCCTTAGCTCAGCCGGTAGAGCAGCTGGCTTTTAACCAGTTGGTCGCGCGTTCGAATCGCGCAGGACCCACCAACCCTCTCACAGCCCCTGCGCCACGAACCCCGGGTTTTCGAATCCCGGTTTTCCGTAGCGAAGTGCTTGGTCATCATCCAGCCTCGACACACGCCCGCCGGCCGCAGCCAAGATGGCGTGGCCTGCGGCGATATCCCATTCCATGGTTCGCCCGAGGCGAGGGTAGAGATCGGCGCCCCCTTCGGCGAGCACGCAGAGCTTGAGCGATGAGCCGGTCCTCACTCGGGAGGCGATGGGTCGCCCTTGACCCTGCAGCCAGGCATCGAGCGCCGCACCATCACCATGTGATCGGCTTTCCACTACCGCGAGGCCTTCGACGGGCGCTTTGCGACAGGCGATGGCGTGACGGCGTCCATTCTGTTCTTTGAATGCGCCCAGCCCTTTCGCGCCCACGTAGAGCGCGTCCAGGGCGGGTGCGAGCACGACGCCGAGAACGGGTTCGCCGGAGTCGATGAGGGCGACATTGACCGTGAACTCGCCATTGCGGCTGACGAACTCTCGGGTGCCGTCGAGCGGATCGACGAGCCAAAACGCGCCTCGAGCGGCATCGATCGTCGGAGTACGCCCTGCGGCGACGGATTCCTCTGCGACCACGGGTAGGCCGGGGGTCAGGTCTGTGAGCGCCGCCACAATTACGGCTTCCGCTCGTTCGTCTGCGAGGGTGACCGGGGAGGCATCCGACTTGGCGGAAACGGTGAACTCGGTCTCATAGATCTCGGAAATGACCCGGCCGGCGCCGCGAGCGATCCCGATGACTGCCTCTAATAACGTAGGGTCAAGCGCCCCGTTTTTTAAAATCTTGATTAAATAATTATTAGACATAAAATTCACCAATCGAGACAACAGGTTATCTGATCGATGCCGAAGACTCCATCCGCCTCCTCGATCGAGCTCCGGCGTCGCGCCGTCGAATTACGCCTGTCAGGGCGCACCCTGGCGGAGGTTCGTGCCGAGACGGGGCTCAGCGCGCCGACCATCACCGAGGCCGTCCGGGTGTTTTCGGAAGGCGGTTGGGAGGCGCTCGATCAGCGCCGACGCGGGCGCCCCGTCGGGGCGAGACGGATACTGCATGCCGAGAATGAGGCATCGCTAGTCAACCGATTTTCGACGGTGCCTCCTTCGGGCAAAGACGCGATGTGGACTGCCGACGTCGTCGCGCGTGAGGCGGAAGAAATCTTTGGTGTCAGCCTCGAGGGTCGCGCACTCTCGCGATTGCTGACGCGTGCAGGTCTAGGTCTGCCAACGCTGGCTGAGCGCGCAGCGAGCGATCGTGCGATGGCCGAATGGCGAAATGACATCGTCGTGCCGCTCATCAAAGAAACGCGCCGAGTGCCGGGTGAGATCTTGTGGTGTGGTGAATGCAAGATCGGCGTGTCTGCGCGAGTGCTTGTCGCCCAAACATTGCGTGGGCAGTTGGCATGGTTACCGCTCGTCGAGCCTTTCCGGCTCGAAAGCTGGTTGTCGTTTCTCGATTGCGTTATTGCGGCCTGGCCAAAGACGCGCGGCGTGTTCCTGCACGGTATCGACGTGGCTCGACCCGAGATTCGTGAGTGGGTGATGCGGCACTCGAGTGTGCAGCTTATGGGCGCCCCGCGCGGTCCAGGTCCGATGTCGATCCCGCCTCTGCGACGCTCAGCGACTCGGGAAGGCCTGTCGTACCTGCAGCGACTCGAGGCCGAGAGCATCCACATCATGCGTGAGGTGGTCGCCGAGACCGAGCAGCCTGTGCTGCTCTACACCGGCGGCAAGGACAGCGCGGTAATGCTGCATGTC
>JBIIHO010000182.1:0-4262 GCA_044235605.1 Steroidobacteraceae bacterium
CGACAAACCGCGTCGCGCCTGTTCTTCGTAGAACACCACCTCGTGACGAAAGTCTCCACCGGCACAGCCATACTCGGCGGGCAAATCGAGACAGAGCAGCCCCATCTCGCCGGCCTTGCGCCAGATGTCTTTACCAACGGTGTGCGCACGTCGCCATGCTGCGTCGTTAGGGACCATCTCGGTCTCGACGAATCGGGCAACGTTCTCCCGGAAGAGAGTCAGCTCGTCGTCGAGCCAGGGCGAAACGTAAGGAAGCATGGATGAACTCCTACTGGCCGGCGTTACCGCGCCGGCGATCAATGATTAGCGTTTTTTTCGCGACGACGTGGGGTTATCCACCACCTTGCGCAGATGTGCTCGGAAATCATTTCCTAGAGCGGGATGCGCAAGCGCATAAGCGACCGTCGCCTGTAGATAACCCAGCTTACTGCCGCAGTCGTAGCGAGTGCCTTCGAACTTGTGCGCGTAAACCGCCTCTTCTTGGAGGAGTCGCGCAATCCCGTCTGTCAACTGAATTTCGCCGCCGGCTCCCGCTCCGATACGGGCGAGATGATCGAAAATGGCGGGCGACAACAAATAGCGTCCGACCACTGCGAGATTAGACGGCGCAACCGCCGGCTTTGGCTTTTCGACGATCCGACGTATTCGGGCCGTCTGGCCGGGTGCTTCCACGGCAACGATGCCGTATTTGTCGGTGTCCTTGCGCGGGACGGTCTCGCATCCGATGACGCTCGCACCTTTAGCAGCATAGACCTCCGCCATCTGGGCGAGGCAGGGTTTATCTGCCGCGATCAGGTCGTCAGCGAGGTGAACGAAGAACGGCTCGTTGCCGACCGCAGGCCGCGCGCAGAGCACGGCGTGGCCGAGGCCGAGGGGTGCCGGCTGCCGGATATAGATGCAGGTCGCATAACTCGGCAACACACTATGCAACTGCTTGACGAGCTCAGACTTCCCTTGTGACTTGAGCAAGCCCTCGAGCTCGCGATCGGAGTCGAAGTGATCTTCGATGGCGCGCTTGGACGCGCCCGTGATGAAGACCAAACGTCTCGCCCCTGCGGCTAGCGCTTCCTCGACGGCATATTGAATGAGCGGCTTGTCGACGACGGGGAGCATTTCTTTGGGGCTCGCCTTGGTCGCTGGAAGGAACCGGGTGCCCCGTCCCGCAACCGGAAAAACCGCTGTCTCGATAAGGGGACGCTTGGCCATCTGCCACTCCGAAAATTGGATTTGGGAATGGTAAACCAAGCGCCCCTTACCCGGGCAGGAACGTTAGCGGCCTCCGGCGCTCGGCTTCCCCTGATTCGCTGCGGTGGGTCTCTGGGAGGACGGGGTTCCGAGTGGCGGTTTCGTCGAAGCGGTTTTTGGCGCTGTGGCCCCGGACCCCACCGTCAGACGAGCACGATTATTTTCCAGGGTCTTCGCACCGATCCCTTTGACCAGCGCGAGCTCATCCACGGAACGGAATGCTCCGTTCTTTTGGCGGTGCTCGACGATCGCGCGAGCCTTGGAATCGCCGATACCCTTCATCTCACGAGCTAAGGTTGCCGCATCGGCGGTGTTGATGTTGATGAGCGCCGTGCTTGTGCGCGTCGGGGCGGGAGTCGATGTGGTCGAAGCGTTGATTGGCGAAAGTAGAGACCACAGCGCGAAAACGGCGATGGCGGTGAATCGATAGATCATGGAAAGCCCTCCGGTATGGATACGTGGCGCCGATATGGCGGCACGCGCGGGAGGCTATTCCGGGAGCTCGTGCGATCACGAGCAATGAATCGACGCGGAGCGCCGACTTATGAAGCAGTCAGTCTCGGATCGGGCTAGAGATACTTTCGTTGACCCGCTCACGCAAGTCTTTGCCCGGCTTGAAGTGCGGGACATATTTTCCGGACAAGGCCACAGCCTCGCCCGTCTTCGGGTTTCGACCTTGGCGTGGCGGACGAAAATGCAAAGAAAAACTACCGAACCCACGAATCTCGATTCGCTCACCCGTCGCGAGCGCGTCACTCATGATCTCGAGAATCTGCTTCAGGGCGAGCTCGATATCCTTCGCCGGCAGATGCTTCTGCTTGGCGGTAATCAGTTCGATGAGTTCCGACTTCGTCATGACAACCCCGTGACGTCGTCAGGAGGGTCGCGGACCGAATAGTCCGTCCGCGACCCGCCTACTACACGATACGAATCAACCCTTGTCGCGATCCGAGTTGATCTGAGCCTTGAGCAGCTCACCCAAGCTCGTGCCCGCGGTCGGGCCGGTCTGCTCGGAACGATAGCTCTGCACCGCTTCGGCTTCTTCGGAGACTTCCTTGGCCTTGATCGAAAGCGAAATCGAGCGAGTCTTGCGATCGACGCCCATGAACTTGGCTTCGATCTCGTCGCCCTCCTTCAGGAACTGACGCGCGTCTTCGACGCGATCACGGCCCAACTCCGAGGCACGCAGCTGACCTTCGATGCCGTTGCCGAGATCGACGACTGCGCCACGCGCGTCGACTTCTTTGACGACGCCGCGGACGATGCTGCCCTTCGGGTTGTCGGCGATGTAACCCGCAAACGGATCCTTCGCCAGCTGCTTGATGCCGAGGCTGATGCGCTCGCGCTCCGGATCAATGGCGAGGACCATCGCTTCGATCGTCTGACCCTTCTGGAAGCTGCGAACCGCCTCTTCTCCCGGGATATCCCAAGAAATGTCGGAAAGGTGCACGAGACCGTCGATGCTGCCCGAAAGTCCGATGAAGATACCGAAGTCGGTGATCGATTTGATCTGACCCGACACCTTGTCTCCGCGGTTGAAGTTCTCGGAGAACTCGCGCCAGGGATTCGGTACGCACTGCTTCAGGCCGAGGCTGATGCGGCGACGCTCTTCGTCGCAATCGAGCACCATGACTTCGACTTCCTGGCCGGTCTGGACGACCTTGGCCGGGTTGACGTTCTTGTTGGTCCAGTCCATTTCCGAGACGTGGACGAGACCTTCGACGCCATCTTCGATTTCAACGAACGCGCCGTAGTCGGCGATGTTCGTGACTTTGCCGAACACTCGGGTGTTAGGCGGATAGCGACGATTGATGCTCTCCCACGGATCGGCGCCGAGCTGCTTGAGGCCGAGGCTGACGCGCGAACGCTCGCGATCAAACTTGAGGATGCGGACTTCGACTTCGTCACCGACGTTGACCACTTCGGAAGGATGCTTAACCCGCTTCCAGGCCATATCCGTGATGTGGAGCAAGCCATCGATGCCACCGAGGTCGACGAACGCACCATAGTCGGTGAGGTTCTTGACCGTGCCGCGCACGACCGAACCTTCCTGGAGATTGTCCATGAGCGCGCTGCGCTCGGCAGAGAACTCCTGCTCGACGACGGCGCGGCGCGAAACCACAACGTTGTTTCGCTTTTGGTCGAGCTTGATGACCTTGAACTCGAGCGGCTTGTTCTCGAGGTAAGCGGTATCGCGAACCGGGCGAACGTCTACGAGCGAACCAGGAAGGAACGCACGAACATGCTCGATTTCGACAGTGAAACCACCCTTCACGCGGCCAGTGATGATGCCGGTGACGATCTCTTCCTTGGAGAAAGCGTCTTCGAGGCGCGTCCAGGTGCGCGCGCGCTTTGCCTTGTCGCGTGAGAGACGCGTTTCGCCGGTTCCATCTTCGACGGAGTCGAGAGCAACCTCGACCATTTCACCGACGGTGACTTCGATCTCTCCCCGCTCATTCTTGAACTGTTCGACGGGAATGACGGCCTCGGACTTGAGACCGACGTTGACGATAACCATGTCGCTGCCGACATCGACCACGAGACCAGAGAGAATCTGACCCGGGCGAATACGCTGGCTGGCCAGACTCTGTTCGAACAGTTGCGCAAAAGATTCAGTCATTTGATTTACTCATGCGATGCAAAGGGCACCGCGCCTGCTGTCCCGATCGCCACCTTGCTGGTGAAACCACGGGGTTGATGACACAGCCGAGCGACGAGCGCTTGGCCACCCAAAAGCCGATCGAATTCCGTGAGGGTCAGCGCCAGAGGGCGCGCGAGCGTCCGAGTTCGATCACTCGTTCGACGATGTCGTCAACCGTCACACCGGTCGAGTCGATCACGAACGCGTCGGACGCAGGCCTGAGCGGTGCCACGCTGCGGGTTGAATCCCGCAGGTCGCGCTCGGCGATCTCCCGCGAAAGGGCGGCGAGACTAACACCAGAGTCCTTGTCTTTCAACTGCTTATAGCGTCTCAGAGCCCTCTCGTCGGCACTCGCGGTGAGGAAGATTTTGAGGGG
>JBIIHO010000183.1:0-4194 GCA_044235605.1 Steroidobacteraceae bacterium
TCCGAGCATTAGGAAAGGGATCAACGCCAGGGCCGTCAGTATACAAAGCGTCCAAAGTGCTGGGACATAAGTCCCTTGGGACTGATACACGTATCCCATGAACAGAGGGCCGAGTGCTGACCCCAGCGCAAACAAGCCGTACATGTAGCCATACAACTGGGCGTACGCCCTAAGTCCAAAATAACGGCTCAAAAGATAGGACATAAAGTCGAGTTCTGCACCCAGGCCGACCCCCAACAGAATGGCACAGGCGAAGACGACGGGGACGGTGGAGGCGCCCATCGCCAAGGCGGCCATCGCGATGACCGGAGCCAACATGACTCCAACCACCACATAGGGAGCGAATAAGCGATCAAGTAAATATCCAGCGACGAGCCGCCCCGCTATCAGGGCAAAGCCTAGCGAAGATGCGGCCAGTGCGGCGGTGGGGCGATCGAGGCCCCTATCTACCAGCAAGGGCACGAGATGCACGACCGTTCCGAGGGTATACGCTCCAAATACGATGAAACTGAACACCATCAGCCAGAATGACGCTGTCTTGATGGCCTGCTTCGCGGTCAGCCCAGAAGTGGCTGAATTTTTGGTACCCGAGGCGGGGATGGGATCATTGTCCGGGGTCAGGCCCATCTGGCGGGGATCGTCCCGCAGGACGAGTGCAAGCACGGGAAGCGTGGCGAGGACGCAAAAAGCCAAAGCAAGATATGCCGATCGCCAGCCCCACTCTGCACTGACGCGCTGAACGAGTGGGGGGACTATCGTTGCACCGATTCCTATGCCGGTAAGTGCAATGCCAAGCGCTAGACCTCGAAGTCTATCGAACCAATTGACGATGACTCGGGCGTACGTGGCGGGCGCAGTACAAACCGCAGTAATGGCGATCAGTACACACATCACATAGAAGTGCCAAAGATTTGGTGTCAAAAACCACATCGCCGCAAGCGTCAGGGAAAATGCCACAACCGCCGGGAGTAGCACGCGGCGGGGGCCATAGCGATCGATGAGCATGCCTGCGATGGGGGCCAAAGCGGCGACCGACAAACTCATGATTGTCGAGCCGACGGAGATATCTCCGCGACCCCACCCGAAGGTTTCGGACAGAGGTAGCACGAAGAGTCCGAAGGACAAGTAGGCCGCATTGCTGTAGCCGAACGCCAGACCGATGAGGCATGCAGTGAGTACCCACCAGCCATAAAAGACACCACGCTGCGGTGCCCCGCCGTCCGATCGATCCACAGTATTCACGGCTGGCTCTCCTGAAATTGGAATCGAATTTTAGAATGCGATGACCGACCGTCGCAAGGAAAACCGGGAGAGCGTCAGGCCAGCGTTTTCAGATATTCCCGTAGCGATCGGCCCGGGCGGCCCATGATTTTCTGGAAGGTGTCGGTCTTGTGACCTGGCGTGCGGCCGCTCGCGATTTCAGCAAAGAGTGTTGCGACGGCATCGGAGTGCCATTGATTTCGGTGGAAGGGGCGAATCGCCTCTTGGAAGGCCTTGGGATCACAGTCGTCGTAGACGACGGGCTGACCGATAACTTCGCAGATCACTTTTGCGACGTCATGAAAAGTCATGACCGGGTCCGGGCCGGTGATGTCATAGCACTGTTCATGATGCCGCGCGGTATCGGCATCGGTAAGCACATGAGCGATGAATTGTCCGGCATCGTTGTTGTCGGTTACTGCGATCGTGCCCTTTCCCATGGGCATAGAGAGTTTCCCAGTCGCCCTTGCCGCCTTCACGGAACCGCGGAAGTTCTGCATATAGAAGCTTGGTCGCACGAAGGTCCACTTCATGCCCGACGCCATGATGGCGTCCTCGGCGGCGATGTGTGCGAGCGGGATCGGACTCGTGGTGCCGCGTACGGCCTCAGGCGAAGAGAGTTTGATAATCCAAGGTAGGCCGACCTCTTTCGCCGTGCGGATGAACGACAGTTCCAAACGCTCCTGCGTCTCGCCATTGGGCAGAACCAGCAGCGCACGATCGATGCCGGCAAGAGCGCGACGGATGGACTCGGCGTCTTCGAAGTCACCTTGCACGAGCTCGACGCCTTGATCGGCCCAGGCGCTCCCCTTGGCCAAATCGCGTACGAGTGCGCGGAACCGCACGCCCTGAGCGAGCAGTGCCCGCGCCGTCGCTCCACCGATATTGCCTGTGATGCCCGTCAACAGAATCATGATCGACCCCCTCAAGTTTCGAGACCACCCGCCAAATTGGCGGTGCTCGCTATCGTAACCGCCAACCCTGATCGCCCCCTCGGAAGCAGGGTCCGACGGCCGTTCTGCGGGACCGGTATATACGGACTGGGTCGTTCCGGGGGTCAGGCCTACAATTGGGCCATGAGTGCCCAAACAACCAAAATTGGATCTCCTATCGTTCAAACCTTTTTCGATCCGGCGACAGGGACTTTCAGTCACGTCGTGTCGGACCCTGATACACGAGTCGCTGCGATCGTCGATCCGGTCCTAGACTACGATCCGGTAACCCGACTTACCGCGACGAGTTCTGCGGAAGCGCTACTCGATCATGTGCGTCGCGAGAATCTACACGTCGAGTGGATACTCGAGACACATGCGCATGCGGACCATCTCACCTCGGCGCAGTGGCTGAAAGTCAGACTTCCCGGAGCGCGTGTCGGTATCGGCGAGGGGATACGTGCGGTTCAGCAGACCTTCAAGTCTCGCCTCGATCTCGAATCAGACTTCCCAGTCGATGGCCGACAGTTCGATGCACTGTTCACGCCGGGCGATCGTTTTCCGTTTGGTGAGCTGCACGTGGATGTCATCGCGACGCCGGGTCACACCCCGGATAGCGTCACCTATTTAATAGGCGATGCCGCGTTCGTCGGCGACACGATCTTCGCGCCGCGTTACGGAACAGCGCGTTGCGATTTCCCGGGCGGAGATGCTCGAACGCTGTATGGCTCGATGCAGCGTTTGCTCGCGTTGCCAGAATCGACTCGAATATATCTTTGCCACGACTACCCGGGAGAGGGGCTGGCGCCGCAATATCTGACGAACTCAACAGATCTTCGCGACAACAATATCCACCTAAAAGGCGGCGTGACGCTGGCACAGTTTGTCGATATGCGAGAAAAGAGGGATGCGACGCTCAAACCGCCGAAGCTTCTCGAACCTTCCTTACGTGCGAATATCCGAGCCGGGCACCTAGACGACCCATATTTCAAGGTTTAGACCGAGCCTTAGGAAACCGAATGCGGACCGTCTTCCCGTCTTCGAGTCGGAGTAACTCGAGCACGAGACCCGCGCGCGCCGCTCGCAAGCGCATATTCTCCAGCCCGCCCGATTCGCCCGGTCGAAAATCTCCCGTACCGTTATCGATGATGTCGAGCGTTGCGAGAGAGTGCTTATCTGAGCCCATCAGACGAAACGTGATTCGTTCGGCGTTGGCGTGCTTGATGATGTTAGCTATGGCTTCCTCGACGATACGTAACACGGCTATCGCTTGATCTGCCTCGAGTCGAAGCGGTGCAGTGAGTTCGCTGATTTCCCAGTTGATCGGTAATCGCCCACCACCGATTCGTGAATAGAGGTGCCTAAAGTCGGCAAGCAGTGAGTCGAGAGACGTGGCTTCGGCGGCTACTGCCCCATGGATCAGCCGGACCTCCTGAATCAGTGACTTGATTTCATTGACCAGGGCGTCGTCTTGGCTCACCTGCTGGGCGTGGAAGGAGAGTGCGACCAGTCGACTGCCAATACGGTCGTGCAGATCGCGAAGCATTTCCTCGCGTCGAACTGTAGCCTGCTGAAGTTGTCGCTCGATCTCACGCTGATCGGACGCTCGCTTGACGAGAGCGGCTACGGCCAAGGCCAAGGCGGCAGGAAGTGTCCACGTCTGCAGGTATTGGTCCGATAGCGTTGCGCTACCCAGATGAACAAAAAGATCATGTGCCCCGGTGGTAAGCGCTACGGCGAATACGGAAAGTATTGCGATACCGACAGGGTCCGAGCGCTTTCTGAGGTGAGTGATCAGTCTGATCAAGAAGGCCGCTGCGACTAGCGTGATCGTCGTAAAAATCAGATTAATGATGATTTTTGAATCAAAAACTGATGCCGGAGTGACGAATAAAAGTGTGACGACCGCTATGGAGGTAAATAAAGGCGTTCTGGTGGGGCGGTCGCTCTTGAGGTAGGTCGCGACGACCTGTATGGCCAGAATTCCCGCGAGCGCGAGCAG
>JBIIHO010000185.1:0-4185 GCA_044235605.1 Steroidobacteraceae bacterium
CTGCAGCGGGAATATATTGAGGCGGTAGTACAGATCTTCGCGGAATCGACCTGCCTGCACGTCAGCCTTCAGGTTGCGATTCGTCGCGGCCAGTAATCTGAACTTTGTCTTCTGCGGCTGAGTCGAGCCGAGCGGTGTGAATTCGCGTTCCTGCAGCACGCGCAAAAGTTTCGCCTGCACCGACATCGGCAACTCACCGACCTCATCCAGGAACAAGGTTCCGCCATCCGCTTGGGCGAAATATCCCTCGAAGCGCTGAACGGCACCCGTGAAGGCGCCTTTCTCGTGACCGAACAGCAAGTCTTCAACCATCGATTCTGGAAGACAGGCGCAGTTGAAGGCCACGAAGGGCCCCTGCTGCCGCAGCGAGTGCTGATGAATCACGCGCGCCAAAACTTCTTTGCCGGTGCCCGAGGGGCCGCCGATCAACACCGTCACTTCGGTGCGGGCCACACGCGAGGCGAGCGCCAGCAGTTGTGCGGTGAAGGGATCGCCAAACACCATCGCGTGTCCCGAACTCCCAAGGGAATTCGCGCCAGACACGGCTAGAGCCGAACCCGATAGGGATCGGACGTCGAGGCTGTTTTCTGCGATCGCGTGCACGTGCAGGGTCTAGCAACTCGCGTGCCAGAAGAAAAACGCTCGTTAAAACAGCAGCTTAGAGTCGCTACTGACTGAATTTCGCCTACTGTCGAAAAACCGAGGGCTCGTACTTGCGCAGTCGCTCGATGAAGGTCGTGCGAGGCAAGCCGAGCAAATCTGCCGCATGCGTGATGTTGCCCTCGGTGACTCGCATCGCCTCTCGAACCCAAGACGCCTCGTAGTCGGCCAGCAGCTGTTTGAGGTCGACCGCGGACATTTTCTTTGAAGCCCCCGGCACCTCCGGAACCTTGACCCCGGTCGCCCAGTCGAGAGACCCCGGGGCTTCAGCATCCGCCGAATCCTCGGTCGTCTCCTCGTCCCACTGCCACATATCGAGCACCGCTCGCTGCTCCTCCGATGTCGGCGCCGAGGCGCCTCGCTTTCTCGGCAACAGCGCCGCGGGGATCTTCTCGAGCGTCAACTCCTCGCCGGGCCAGAGTACCGACAGGCGCTCGACGAAATTGAGTAGCTCTCGGCAGTTGCCCGGCCAGTCATAGCCGAGCATCCACGTTCGCAGGCAACTTCCCGCCCGTATGGGAGCGAGATCTTTGCCGGCACTTCGACGCGCAAAATGATCAAAGAGGAGCAGCACGTCCTGATCACGTTCGCGCAATGGCGGCACGTAAATCGGAATCACATTGAGGCGGTAATACAAATCTGCGCGGAATTCCCCGGCACCGATCGCTTCTTCGAGGTGACGATGCGTCGCAGCGATGATCCGCACATCGACCGAAAAAGGCCGCTCGTCACCGACGCGATCGATCGAGCGTTCCTGCAGGACGCGCAGCAACTTCACCTGCATCTCGAGGCGCATGTCGCCGATTTCATCGAGAAACAAGGTGCCGCTGTTGGCCATTTCGAATCGACCGCGACGATCGACCAAGGCCCCCGTGAAGGCGCCCTTGGTATGTCCGAAGAGTTCACTCTCTAAGAGTTCGTGGGGAATCGCACCGCAGTTGACGGGTACGAATGAGCTTCGTGCACGAGCCGAAAGACGATGGATGGATTGCGCGACCAGCTCTTTGCCAGTCCCCGACTCGCCGAGCACGAGTACGGTGCTGTCACTTGCCGCCACGCGCTTAACGAGAGCGCGCAGCGAACGCATGATCACCGAGTCGCCCGCGAGCGTCTCGAGAGGATCACTCTCTATTAATGAGGCAGATGCCGTCCACGCGACCATGCGTCGCCTAACCCGCCGACTGTCCGCGAGACATCCACCACTCCCCTAAATCGATTCAAATTGGAATTATTTGTCTCGATAGTAGGGAAAGGCTCAGGAATGCACAACAAACATTCGGCGATTGACCTCGCCTACGGTCTGCGGCGCGATCGCGGCCCAGGCCTCGCGGACTTGACCCAAGAGGTCTTGGCATTCGGCGAGGTCTTCGGTCGAGGCGCCACCGGCGGTACGCACCAGGCGACGCATTAAAAACTGATAAAAATCATCAAGATGCGCAGCAACCGAGCCACCCTGGCCACGGTCGAGCGTCTCACGTAAGGCCGCGAGAATGGACAACGCCCGCGAGGTGGACGAGCTCGCTGCACGCTTCTCCTGACGAAGCGCGTGTTCACGCGCCAAGCGGATCGAATCGATCGCCGCGTCGTACATCATGAGGACGAGATCGCGCTTGCTCGAGTTCTCGCAGCGCGAGTCGAGATCGGTGTTTCGGTAGGCTTTTAGTGCATAGGCTGTCATGGGTGGTGCTCCAGACATAGTGAATCGCTTACACCCCTACCAGTCGGTCGATGTAGCCGTTTCTTGAGCGACCGCGCATTCCGCGCCACCCGCCCGACACCGTATATATATGTGTGTGAGGAAATGCGGCGGGGTTAACCCCCGCCGCGATCCCCAACACCCGGACCGCCGATGACCGCCTAGACGGCGGCGGCGACGCCGGCACCACTCAGTGCCACCGCCGCCGACCGTGAGGTCTCGACGGAGCCGGATGTTACGGCCGGTTGTGATCGAGGCCCGCCTTGGGCCGCCAATTGCGCCCAGGCCTCTCTCACAGACTTCACATGATCAGACGCCTCTTGAAGCGACTTCGATTCTCGACGGGTCTGAGCGCCGATAATTTTTGATGTTACGGCGTTATAAAACTTGAGAAGGCTACCGGCCACGGGTTCGCCATTCTCAAAATCGATTGTCTCCCTCAGTCCTGCAAGAATCGTCAGGGCCCGCGAGCACTGTCGACCGCACTCTCGGTACTCCTTTCGCTCCATGAAAAGATGCGCCTGACTCAGAGAATCAATCACTCCATCGTACAAAGAGACGACCAACTCAGCTCCGCGACCACCGTGGGCAACGGACTCGATCTGGATATCTGTGTACGCTTTCAGAACAGAACGTGGTGCCATATCTAGTTCCTCAACGTCTTAGTTAACGAAAATCTCTGATTCCTAATTCTTAGAACCTCTTAAAATCAACCCCGCAGCAGCGTTAGGATGTACTGCGGTGACTGGTTAGCCTGGGCGAGCATCGCTGTGCCGGCCTGTGCGAGCACCATGCCGCGCGCAAGGTTGGCTGACTCCGCCGCGTAATCCGCATCTTCGACGCCCGAGAGTGCTTCTTTCAAGCGCTGGCTCACGTTCATCAAGTTGCCAACCGTGTACTGCAAGCGGTTCGAGTACGCACCCGCCTCAGCGCGCGCCGTCGCCAATTTCGCCAACGCTGCGTCAACCGCAACGAGTGCAGTGGAGGCGGCGCTAGCGCTAGTCAGGACATTGGCATCGAGCGCTAAGACGCCCGAGGCTACAGCTAAGTCATCTCCATCGAAAGTCAATGTGTCGTTAGTCGTTGGACCGATCTGCAGTGTTGTCGAATCGTCATAGGCACGGCGGTTAAACTGCGTATTGGAATCGATACGCGTGATTTCCGCTTCTAACTGCTGGAACTCCGCATCAGCATGGGCAAGATCAGCCGCGGTATAAGTACCGCTCTGCGCTTGCGTAGCGAGTTCACGCATGCGTACGAGAATCCCCTCGATCTCCGCCGCGGCGCCGTCATACGTATTGATGAATGAAATACCATCGTTGGCATTGCGTACAGCCTGATCTAGGCTGCGTACATCCGCACGAATCTTCGCGGCAACAGCCATCCCTGTTGCGTCATCGGCCGCAGTGTTAATCCGCTTGCCTGACGACAGTCGCTCCATCGCCTTCTCAAGATCTTGCCGATTACGCGCCAAAATGCGCGAAGCCTGCAACGATGAAACGTTCGTATTTGCTACAACACCGGTTGACATAAAAACCTCTTAAGGTGCGTTGAGATATTCAGTGATTACTGAGTACGCTGAGCTTTACTGACTACGATTAGCCCCGCAGCAGCGTAAGGATGTACTGTGGTGACTGGTTGGCCTGGGCGAGCATCGCCGTGCCGGCCTGTGCGAGCACCATGCCGCGCGCAAGGTTGGCTGACTCCGCTGCGTAATCTGCATCTTCGATGCCAGAGAGCGCTTCTTTCAAACGCTGGCTCACGTTCATCAAGTTGCCAACCGTGTACTGCAAGCGGTTCGAGTACGCACCCGCCTCAGCGCGTGCCGT
>JBIIHO010000015.1:0-13291 GCA_044235605.1 Steroidobacteraceae bacterium
ATATCTGTGACGACGTAACCGGCCTGCCTTAACGCCGTGATGACGACGCTACGCTCATCGCGGCCTCCAGGCATACCAAAGCCCAGGAAAATCTTAGCGGCACCTGGCTTCTCGTAGCGATAGTTGAACTCGGTGACGCTACGGCGTCCGAGTGTCCGGCAAAGCTCGAGAAAGCTTCCCGGCCGCTCGGGAATTTCTACAGCAAGCAATGCCTCGCGTTTTGCACCGATCTCTGCGCGCTCGGCCACATGCCGAAGGCGATCGAAGTTCATGTTGGCGCCACAGTTGATGGCAGCAAAACGCCTACCGGTACAGCCTTCTCGAGTGATGTATTTTTTTACGGCGGCTACCGCAAGCGCTCCAGCGGGTTCCACAATTGAGCGCGTATCTTCGAAAATGTCTTGTATACCCGCGCATATTTCATCGGTATCAACCAGCAACATTTCATCTACAAACTCGCGTGCGAGTCGGAAGGTTTCGTCACCGACTCGGCGTACCGCGACCCCATCTGCAAAAATCCCTACTCGCGGCAACGCTAGTCGCTCACCCGACAGCAAAGAATCGTGCATCGCTGTGGAGTCCGCAGCGTTGACACCGATAACTCGAATGTTCGGATGTGCATGTTTTAAGTATGTCGCGATGCCTGCAATTAGACCGCCACCGCCGACAGGAACGAACACAGCGTCGATCTCGCCGCCCGTTTGGCGCGAGATTTCAACGCCAATCGTGCCTTGACCCGCAATGACGTCCGGGTCATCAAAGGGATGAACGAAAACGAGATTCCGTTCCCGAGCGAGCTGGAGCGAATGCTCGTAAGCAGAGTCGTAATCGTCTCCGTATAAAACCACCTCGCCCCCGAGATCTAGCACGGCCTGCACCTTGATCTGGGGCGTAGTCACCGGCATGACGATGAGCGATGAGATCTGTCGACGAGTCGCCGCGAGCGCGACGCCCTGTGCATGGTTGCCTGCGGAGGCACATATCACCCCTCGCTTCGCAATGTCTTCAGATAAGCGGGAAATCTTGTTGTAGGCGCCCCGAAGCTTGAAAGAGAAAACTGGCTGAAGGTCTTCTCGCTTAAGTAATACATCGTTAGCGAGGCGACGCGACAGTCGCCCTGCGTGCTCCAAAGGCGTTTCGATCGCTACGTCATAGACGCGCGCATTCAGGATGCGATCAACATAGTCGGCTGCGGATAGCGCGCTCATGGCAGGTCAGCATAACCGAGGTGCCAGCGCCGGATATACTGCGCGCCACATATGCGGCATGTCTGGACTCTCACGATCGCGCAGGCGTTTGCAGCCTGCAGCACCATTACGCTCGTCACCTTTGGAGGGATCGTCGGCACGCACATGGCCCCGACACCCGCGCTCGCGACGCTTCCATTGTCGATGTCGATCGTAGGGCTCGCGGCGATGTCCATACCGGCGGCTCTGCTGATGCAGCGGATCGGCAGACGACCAGCGTTCATAGGAAGCGCACTGTTAGCCGCTCTCGCAGCCTTACTCTGTGCCTATGCCATCGTGCGAAATGAGTTCGTGCTGTTCTGTGTCGCGGGACTACTGATCGGAGGAAATATGGCCTTCGTACAGCAGTATCGGTTTGCCGCTATCGAATTCGTTAAACCAGAAGACGCCGGGCGAGCAGCTTCCACGGTGATGATCGGAACTCTGATCGCCGCTTTCGTCGGCCCGACGCTCGGCGGCGCCGTCAGCGATGTCGGAGACTGGCCCCAATACACCTCTTCTTTCATCACGCTCGCTGTACTTTGCGTATGCGCCGCCCTCGTTCTGACCCGGCTGCCCACGATATCTACGAAAAGACTAGAGCAGCAAACGGCATCATCCAGAAGTCTCAAGCAATTGATGGCAAACCCGGCGTTTCGGTTAGCAGTGCTCGCCGGTTTGTCGTCTTACGCAGTCATGAGCTTTATCATGACGGCGACACCGCTCAGCATGCACATTCATGACGGCTTCTCGACAGGCGAGACAACCGCCGTGATCACCGGCCATCTTCTTGGAATGTATCTACCCTCACTCGCGACCCCCTGGTTCGTCGCGAAACTCGGTGTTCGTGGGATGATGTTGGCCGGCGTTGCTATCAACATCGTCTGCATCGTCATTTGCGCGTTCGTCGGCAGGCACTTCGTACACTACTTCTCTGCACTTCTACTGCTCGGCGTCGGCTGGAATCTGCTTTTTGTCGGTGCGACCGCCTTACTTTCTTCTACTTATTCAGATGGTGAGAGATTCCGAGCGCAGGGCTTCAATGATTTCATGGTTTTCGGATCTCAAGCTCTCGCCTCTCTTTCTGCGGGTTTCGCCATCGAAACTCTCGGATGGGAAATCCTCAACCTCGTCACGCTACCACTGCTCCTTATGGTGCTATGGTCGATGAGGAGAGCCGTCATTCCCCGAATGTGATTATCACTTTGCCTTCGCGATCATCGCCGGTTCGAGCGGCGAGATCGCAGGCCTCGAGGATACTCGTCAACGGAAAAACACCCGCGATACGTGCGGTCAAACTCCCCTCGGCCATGAGTGCAGCAAGCTCGGCGTACATCTGGCGTACTTGCGCTGGCGTGCGGTGGCGAAACTGGCGTACGAAACTGATGCCATGCAGAACGATGCCTTGGCGAAACATCAAGTAAAAATCGATATTGCAGGGTTCACCGGTCATCGCGCCGTAACATACGAGCGGTGAATCAGGAGCGAGGCATTCAGCGATTCGCTGTGTGGCTGAACCAGCGACCGCATCGATGCCGAGACGAATGGGCGCTGATCCGATGGCCTCTGCCACGCGGCGGGCAAGATCGGGGCCATCGAGCAGCACGATATCGGCACCCAAAGATTTCAGCTCATCGATCAACTCGGGTCGACGAACGACATTGACGGTGCGCAAGCCGCGTCGGTGCGCCAATTGCACGATATACCGCCCGCAACTCGAATTGGCGGCGTTCTGGATCAACCATTCCCCGGTACCGAGCTCTGCAAAATCCTCTAGTAGTACCCAAGCCGTCGGCCCGTTGACCGTCAGAAGACTTAGTTGGTGTGCGTCGCCCTCCGGTGCAGGCATGCAGGCATCTGAACGACAACGGACCTCTTCACGGAAGGTGCCACTGCCGAGCGCAGGAAAAACTCGATCGCCGACGCGTATCGAGATGACATCCTCTCCGACTCGGACGACGCGACCGATACCTTCGTACCCCGGTGTGCGCGGCAACGGATAACGAAACCCTTCGGCTCCGGATATCGTGCGAAGGTCGGCAATATGCATCGCCGCAGCTTCCATTTGGATGACGACTTCGCCCGGGGTCGGCTGCTCAGCGACTACATCGATCACGCGTAAGACGTCACGCGGCTCACCGTAGTCGTGGTGTATGGCGCATTTAGGCATGCCGGCAGCAGGTCTCTTTAACGAAAAATCAGATGATGCCGCGTTCGGCCATCCGCGAAATCGCATCTGCTTGACGCTGCTGAAAATACGCTCGATCCGGAATCACGAGCTTGCCACCTTGTAGCAAGCCGTTGCGTCGACGCAGATCGGCATTCGCGAAAGAGTCGGCAAACATCTCGAGCGCTTGGCGAGAAAGCATGTTCGCCATGGCAGGACGACGTCGGTATGAGCGAAGCCCCGCCATATCGAGAAACGCGGATGCAACAGACGAGTTGCCAGCGCCAGCGACGACCATTTGATTACCGTGGTAATCGATGACATCGGAATATCCGTTGCTCGAATCAACAGGGACGTCTATTCCCAGCAGCGCGGCATTATTGGCTGAGACTACATACGCAAGGTTCTCGAGCGCTCTGGCGCGTCTTGCGATTTGCTTGATCGTGAGGTTGGGAGATGCAACTTCACTCGTGGAATGAAGGAAAACCTCAGCTCCACGAATGGCGTGAGCACGCGCTACCTCTGGATAGAGAATCTCTTCGGAAGCGATGGCGGCAAGCTTGCCGATAGCCGTGTGTGCAACTGGGAACACACCCTCAATCCCGTAGAGATCGAGATACTTATCCCAGACATCGTGCGGCGTTGGAGCGAATATCGAAATCAGGCGTCGATACGTAAGCACCCGATTCCCCGATGGGTCGAAGACCCAGCAGGCTTGAAAATAAATTCCGGGAAAATTCGGATCGGTCTCATAGCCATTACCGGCGAGAACAATTCCGTGCTTCTGCGCAATAGCGCCCAATCGCTCGTACTCCGGACCATCGGGTGCAATCGCACCTTTCTCTGCCCACTCAGGAATGGTTTCACCCCAAGGGGGCCCGGAGAGGATGTACTCGGGCAAAACAACAAGCTTGAGATCGGCGCCGACCCAGCGCTTTGCACCCATGATCGCTTGGTCTATGCGACTCAAAGAGGCACCCATACGCGCTGCGGCAGCCTCGCGATTATGGTCGGGATGAACGCCATCGCAGTCGATTTGCAGAGCCAGAGCGATGTAACGATCGAGTATTGAGGTGGTCATTTGTTCTGTTCCGTAGATCGAACCTCTGCGAGGTCACTGAAGGTATCGAGTTCGAGGATGCTGCCGGCCTGAACGAGGAATCGATCACACCATCGAACTCGAGAAAACGGCGTTCCGTCCAACCAGGATCCACTCATTTCGCCACGAACGTAGACGGCAAATCCTCCTGCCGCCTCGCAGGCCTCGAAGCTATCGCACTGCTTTCGGACCTCACCATAGCGACTGGCGGCGAACGCCGCAAAATCACTCAGGCTCGAAAATCGATGCCCTCCAGAGATGGTGATGCGCTGACCCGGCGCCATCAGTTTGGAGGCCGAGTCGAGATCTCCCGAGGCCATGGCGTCAAACCATCGACGCACGAGATCGATCACGTCGCCGCGCTCACCGCGCGCCGTGCCCACGACGATTCTGCCTTCACCCAGAGTGGACATGTATTTTCGGCCTTTTCTGATGTTCGGATGGGTTGATGGACTGCACAAGTATGCCCGAGCCAGCCGCTTACTGACGACCTGTAGCCGTGGCGAGAGCAATGTCTTAGCCTTTAGGCCAAACCTTAACCTGGGAATGTTCCATGAAGACGGTCAACCTCCGGAAACTCGCCCCTCGTTTAATCAGCCTGCTGTTTCCCATCTGGGTAGTCGCGCCATCGTTTGCGCAACCTACTCCGTCGGAAAGTCTGACGGCTGAACGCATGTGGTCGCTTGTTCGTCTTGGGGATACCGATATCTCCCCGGATGGTCGACTTGCCGTTATCTCCGTGACTCAGTTCGATGTCAAAGAAAACAAGGGGTCGACGGATTTATGGTTGTTCTCGACAGACGGTAAGATGTCGCGTCGCCTGACCAGCGATAAGGCCAGCGACTCTTCTCCCAGGTTTAGTCCCGACGGCTTACTGATCGCATTCGTCTCCAAACGCGGCGATGACGAGCAAAGCCAAATTTACGTCATACCGGTCGATGGCGGCGAAGCTCAACGATTAACATATGTTCCAACCGGTGCGAACGCACCGAAGTGGTTTCCGGACGGCAAGAAGATCGCGTTTGCGTCGCCGATCTGGATCGATCTCGTCCGCTGGGAAGATCAAGCCAAGCGCCTGAAAGAACGTGAGAAGACCAAAATGACTGCCCAAGTATGGGATCGCGCTCCGATCTCTTACTGGGATCGCTTTCTCGATGATCGCGAACCACATCTGTTTTCGATCGATACATCGGGTGGCGAACCGGTAGCCATCACTCGGCAGTCTGGCTTTCATCTGCCAAAGTCGGAGTATTCGTACTCCACATACGACATCTCACCGGACGGCACCGAGATCAGCTTCTCGACCGACACCGACAAGACGGGTATCGACTCTAACTTCGATTTGATCGCTCTCGATTCTTGCGGTTGCAAGCCTGCGCGCAATCTGACGGAGGGCAATCGAGCCGATGATCGTTCGCCCACCTACAGCCCGGACGGTAAGTGGCTGGCGTATACCGCGCAATCGATACCGGGCTTCTACGCTGATCGAAGCAAGCTCTTACTCATCGATCGTGCAACCGACCAGCGTCGCGATCTGTCCGTCGATTTCGACCGGACGGTCTCTGGCCCGATTTGGCGCGCGGATTCGAAGGCGATCTACAGCGCTATCGATGACGCCGCTACCAATCGGGTCTATCGGTTCGATCTCGCCACGCCCGGCAAACCAAAGGCTGTCACGGGCTCCAGCAGCTTCAGCAATCTTGCCGTAGCCATGACGACGGGTTCACGTCCAACCGCTGTGGCGCTGCGTCAGTCGTTCAAGGAGCCGCCAACTTTAGTGCGCCTCGATCTCGGCAATGGCGCGGCGACGCAACTGTCGGCTTTCAACGATACGACACTCGCCAATACGGCACAGGGCCGGGTCGAGAGCGTGACGTATCCGGGCTCTGGGGGCGCGCCGATACAAATGTGGGTCGTCTATCCCCCGGACTTTGATCCCTCTAAAAGATATCCGGTGTTCATGTTGTTGCACGGTGGGCCACACAACGGCATTCAGGATGCCGTTCAATGGCGTTGGAACGCGCAGGTATTCGCCAACTGGGGCTATATCGTCACCTGGCACAACTTCCACGGGTCGAGCGGTTTCGGTCAGGCGTTCACCGACTCAATCAACCCGGATCGAATCACTAAGCCTTATGAAGACACCATCAAGGCAGCGGAGTGGCTGGCGGCTAAACCCTATGTCGATGCAGAACGTATGGTTGCCGGCGGCGGAAGCTACGGGGGTTTCCTAGCAAGTACCCTACTTGGCCGCGCTCATCCATTCAAAGGCTTGATCGCACATGCGGCGGTGTACAACAACTTCACGCAAATCGGTGCCGATTACGGCGCCGAGCGAGATAGATTCTTTGAGTTCTGGGAGCGCCCCGAAGAGTTCGCCCGATATTCTCCGCACACGTCGGCTGGCAACTTTGCAACGCCCACGCTCGTCATTCACGGCCAGCTCGATATGCGAGTTCCCGTGAATCAGGGGATCGAACTCTTCAACACCCTCCAAAAGCGCGGCGTACCCTCAAAGTTTGTCTACTACCCGGACGAGAACCACTGGATTTTGAAGCCGCAGAACTCCCTCTTCTGGTACAAGACGGTTAGGGAGTGGGTCGAAACGTATGCGCCACCCGGTGCTCGCTAATCGAGGGTAATCGCCATGAAGAAGTTTTTGCTCGGTACGCTCAAGGCAATCGGCGGATTAATCGTCGCTCTGGTGTTGTTCGTGCTGGGCTACTTCTTCTGGTGGAGCGGGTCATCTCACGATCCGATCAATGTCCGCGCAGCCTCGGACTACGTCTCACCCGGCGGCTCGATCCTCGTGTTCGGAGGATCTCGCGGAACAGGTCTCGAGATCGTCCGCAAACTTCGTGAACGTGGCGAAGCCGTCACGGTCGCAGTCCGAAGCACCTCGAATACGTCGGAGCTCGAAAAGTTGGGCGTCAGCACCGTCATTGCAGACGCTTTAGATTCTGAACAAGTAAATGCCGCAATGACATCGGGCAGTTATGCAGCGGTGATTTCGACGTTGGGCACCACTCGTGGTGAGCAAAACAAACGTCCGGACTACGTCGGCAATCGCAACGTCATCGACGCCGCGAAGACAGCCGGCGTAAAACGTTTCGTGTTCATCACCGTGATCGGCGCTGGGGACTCTACCGACGCAGCGCCCGGTTTTTCAAAACGATTTTTAGCGGAAGTGATCGCTCTTAAGACGCAGGCTGAAGATCATCTTCGTGCGAGCGGTCTCGACTACACGATCATTCGGCCTGGCGGACTGGGTGACGTTCCGACGACGGGCACTGCAGTGCTGGCCGAAGACCCTGCAGCGTTCAGCTTCATCGGGCGCGCCGATCTCGCTGATCTTGCCGTCCAAGCTCTGGGTGATCCGTCGACGATAGGCAAGACGTACTCTGCCTACGATCCGAGCCGCAAGACGATGTCGACGATGTACTTCTAGAAATCTGTCACCACGGCAGCTCGCTGCCGTCGTACACCCAGAAACGCCCGGCGGTCTCGAGCGTCAACGCATCGATGACCTTCCGCATACCGGCGACGCTCGTCTGCGCATCGATATCCGCTTGAGGACCACCAAGCTCGGTTCGGACCCATCCGGGATGTAATGCAGTCGCTGCAATACCGTGCGCCCTCGCAAGATCGATCGCCATCGACTTCATCATCGCGTTGACGGCCGCTTTACTCGCCCGATAGGCGTAAAGGCCACCGATACGATTGATACCCACCGAACCGAGCATGCTCGTCAGAGTGACGATCTTTTTCTGGTCTGATTTTGCGACATGCCCAACGAATGCCTCGGCCATTTTCATAGGTCCGAATACATTGAGCCGGAATATGGCTTCCCAATCTTTGTAGTCGGAGCGCCCAAAACTACCGAAGGCGAGACCGTCTTTGGCAAAACTCCCATTACCCATCGTGCCCGCAGAGTTGAGTAACACGTCGATCGCCGTACCCTCGAGCTCTTGGGCAAGTCGATCGATGGCGGCATGGTCCTCGACATCGAGTGGGAGCGTTTTAACGCGCCCCGAGTGAGCCGAGGCCAATGCCTGCAGGTGAGACGAAGCTACCGGGTTTCTGGCACATGCCAGAACGGTCCAACCCGCCTCCGCATATTGCCGCACGCATTCGAGTCCGAGTCCGCGCGATGTTCCGGTAATTAGAATGGTAGGCACGTTAACGATCTCCGTGGGATAAGCTTCGTCCCCACTCTACGCGGACCAATAAACCGACGACAACGAACATGACGGATATGACCCACCCATCGGACTATCGGAAGCTGATCATCCATCAGATCACCGGCGATTTCCGTACCTCGACGCAGGTTGTCAAAGAGGCGTGGCGCGCCCCGCAAGCGGGCGAAGTCGTCATCCGCAATGAGTTCGCCGGCGTCAACGCGATCTTCGATAAAAACCTCTGCAGAAACACCGTTCGCTACATCAAGATCAATCCGCCATTCGATATGGGTATCGAATCTGTCGGGCGGATCGTCGCCGTAGGTTCCGGGGTGACTCACCTTCATGAAGGTGATGCGGTCGCCGCCAGTCGCTTAGGCTCTGGATACCGCGAATATCAGATCGCATCTGCAAGTAAAGTCATTCCGGTACGTGAACCCTCCGCAGAGACTCTCGCACTCATTCCTACGGGTATCTCCGCGATGGTCGGCCTCGAGCATATCGGCGAAGTTCGTGACGGGGACACCGTCGCCGTGTCTGCAGCGGCAGGCGGTCTCGGTCACTTCGTGGTGCAGTTCGCGAAGTTGCGCGGCTGTCATGTCATCGGGATAACCGGAAGCGACGAAAAACTTGCCTTGCTTCGTCAACTCGGCGTCGATCGACCCATTAACTATCGACGTGAGAATGTCCGCGAAGTACTTGAAAAGGAATATCCGAAAGGAATCGACGTCGCCTACGATTCGGTTGGCGGAGAAATATTCGATGCGTTCGTCGATCATGTTGCCTTCCGCGGACGCGTGATCGTGAGTGGCCATACTTCGGACTTCGACAAAGAAGTCGAGTTGGTTCCGCAAGCGCGCGCGTACCGCAAGCTCTACTGGAAGTCTGCGTCGATACGAGGTTTTCAGAATCAAGCGTTCCCCGAGTTCTTCGATGACACTGCAGCCCGACTCCTTCAGCTGTTCCACGATGGAAAACTGCAGGTGCTGGTAGACCCGACTCCCTTCGTGGGGCTCGATCGCGTCGCTGACGCTGTAGAGCACCTCCTTGCCGGACGAAATACCGGGAAAGTAGTGGTTCGGCTACCTTGATCGGACGGTCGTACGGCCACACATCGGTCGCGATTTCTCTAGACCGGCGGGGCAAAGGTTTAGGAGCCTTAGGATTCAAGGGGTCTACAGCCTGGGGGTCATCATGAGTGCGAACACGTCTGCCTTGTCGAACTACACGTTGTCTAAAGCAACACTAGATTTTCTCGCGCGCTCGCACGGGCATTTCATCAACGGAAAATGGGTTCATCCCTCATCAAGCGCTGCGATCGACATCCACGATCCGGCAACGGGTCTCAAAATATCAAGTTGCTCTGCAGGTGGTGCGGATGAAATCGATGCAGCCGTGAAAGCGGCGCGTGCCGCCTTCGAAGGGCCATGGTCAAAGTTCACGGCTGCACAGCGTAGCGCTGTCATTTGGAAAATCTCTGATCTGATCGTTGCCAACTTCCAACAACTCTGCGAACTCGAGATTCTCGATAACGGACTCCCTACTCCACTGGCGCAGTACGTTTGCGGGATGGTGGTTCCGGAGTTTTTCCGCTACTACGCTGGCTGGCCCACGAAAATCGAGGGCTCCACGATCCCGGCTGCGCCGCAGGGCAAGCTTCCGGGTGAAGCGCTCTCGTTCACCCTTCGGGAATCCATCGGTGTCGTCGGCGCGATCACGCCCTGGAATTCTCCATTGCCAATGGTGATGCTCAAAATTGCTCCTGCGCTCGCGACGGGCTGCACACTCATACTGAAGCCTGCAGAACTCACGCCGCTTACCGCTATGCGACTCGCTGAGATTTGCCAAGAGGCAGGGGTACCGGACGGTGTCATCAATATCGTCAACGGATACGGTGAGTCGGCTGGCGCTGCACTAGCCGCTCATCCCGGAGTCGACAAGATCGCATTCACCGGCTCGACTGAGGTGGGTCGACTCATCGTCAAAGCCGCTGCAGGCAATCTGAAGAAGGTAACTCTTGAGCTTGGCGGAAAATCTCCGGTCGTCGTCTTCCCAGACGCCGATCTCGAGCAGGTCATCCCGGGTGCCGCGCGCGCATGCTTTTTCCTTCAGGGGCAAAATTGCATGGCCGGCACCCGACTTTTCGTGCATGAGAAGGTACACGACAAGGTGGTCGAAGGAATTGCTGCGATTGCTCGATCCATGAAACTCGGCCCCGGACTCGATCCCACGTCGGAGTTCGGTCCGTTGATTTCTTCTCAACAACGAGACCGTGTTTCCGGATTCGTCGAAGCAGGTCGCAAAGAAGGCGCAGATGTGGTCTGCGGAGGCAATGCGCCAACGCGCCCCGGATACTTTTTTGAGCCCACGGTGCTCGCCCGAACCCAGAGCGATATGACGCCAGTCAAGAATGAAATCTTTGGTCCAGTACTCTGTGTTCAGACATTTGGCGATGGTGATCTCGATGCTGTCGCGCGCGCCGCCAACTCCACAATCTATGGACTCTCTGGCAGCGTGTGGACTCGCGACCTCGGTATCGCCATGCAGATGGTTCGCAAAATCGATGCGGGTCAGGTTAGTGTCAACATGCACGCCGCTATCGATCCGGCCATGCCCTTCGGAGGCAACAAGCAATCCGGCTGGGGTCGAGAATTCGGGAAAGAGGGTTTGGAGCCCTATCTCAAAACCAAAGGAATCTCGATGACATGGTGAGAGCTCTAGACCCTAACGCTCACTCTCTGCAGGTCGGAAGCGATCCTACTGTTCCGGAAAGAGTGCGCATCAGCCGCTGATAATCGGACGATGCCAGAAGCATCTGGCGTGTCGCGCAGCGTAGTGCCAAGGCGTCATCTTTGGAGAGAGTGAAGGACGTAGGCAGCTCAACAAGGCGATTCAGCCGCGGATCACTTCGTAACGAGTCGAGCTCGATTTCGATGTGATATAGCTCAGCCTCTTCTTTCTTTGCGTGCTCTATCAATGCCTCGTTGAGCACGACTCGGCTCTCAGCAGAATATCGATCCATGGGCACCGTACCCATCAGACGTAACATCTGCAGAGCATCGGGAGGTTGGCGGTTGATTCCAACCTGCGTGGACTTCCAATCGCCTGCGTTGACCGAGACATAAATCAACTTGCGTCGGCTCGGGTGACTCGGCGGGTTGCCCCATGACATCCAAGGGCTGCCGTCTGAAAGCGCGTCATACAGCGCTCTAGCTCCCAGATTATCGCTTAGGGCGCCATCGACGAGATGCAGATACCCGAATCTTGAAGCGTCACTACGAGACTTCAAGACTGAGGCGCGGAAATACTCCCGTGAACTGTGATCTCCCGTCGCAAGGGTTTGAAAGACCCAATCCGGAAGCACGTAGCCACACTGTCCGGCCCGATTTTCGATCGTGATCGGTGTTAGTAACGCGGGGACCAATGTCGAAGCGGCGATAGCGCGGGAAACCGGATACCGCGTGAGGTCCGTACAAATCAGATCAAAGCTGTCTTGAGTGAACTCGAAGCGACTCGCAAGCCCGATATCCGTTGCGTTGATGATGAGAAAGGGTCGATCGCCCCTTTCGCTTAGGTCACTAAAGGTCGCTCCACGAAAAAGACGTCGGTCGAAATACTCGGCGTAGAGGTCACCTCTGAAGAACTCGCTAGACGCCATACGCAGCCAGTTTCGAGGGTCGAGGAGAATGCCCCGACGCACCGACGCGGTGAAATCTTTATTCAAGAATCGCTGCTCGAAGTCTTGAAAAAGGCGATCTCCAAATAGCGTGAAGTAAGCCGCTGGGACAGCTCCACCCGACACGGCCGATATGACGTCGACTTGATCGAGTAGGCGTGACGACGTCGATCCACTGACGATGCGATCAGCGGCAAGCTGCTCAAGCAGGCCATAAGCCATCGCCGAAGCGCGCATCCCGCCACCCGACAAACTAACTACGAATAGCAGCTCATCGTTTTGCCGAGTAGGCATGACACGACTGCCGCGATATCCCTCGTTGACCAGCGCGCGAGAAATTGGATCGCCGAGATAAGCCTTAGGGGCCGCACAGCCAGCAAGGATCAATAGCAGCGCAGAAGCGATGATGCGAAAAGGCAGACCGTCACGCTTACGGAGCATCGATTACCACGTTCCCGTGTTAGGCATCGATAGCCACGGCTCTTCAGGTGTTTTTGCGACTCCTTCCTGAAGTAGCTCAATGGAAATCCCGTCGGGCGAGCGCACGAACGCCATGCGTCCGTCGCGCGGAGGCCGCAGGATGATGACTCCGTGGTCCGTCAGCCGCTGGCATGTGGCATAAATATCTTTCACCGCATAAGCCACATGCCCGAAATTACGCCCCCCGGTATAAAGCTCGGGATCCCAGTTGTAAGTCAATTCAATCTGGGCCGTGTGATCGCCGGGCGCTGCAAGAAAAACCAATGTGAACCGCCCTTTGGGTACCTCTTTGGTAGAGATCACCTCCAAACCGAGGGCATCCCGATAAAATCGCAGCGAAGCGTCGAGGTCCGTCACGCGGACCATCGTATGCAGGTATTTCATGGGCCGAAGTATAGGATGCGGGGGTGACATTGTCTGATCCCGAATGGTTGGCCGTTCTGACCAGTCTGAGCGTTGCCGCAC
>JBIIHO010000186.1:0-4165 GCA_044235605.1 Steroidobacteraceae bacterium
CACTCGGTCAAAAACGAGGGCTCACGCTTAATGCGTGAAATCGCACGCACGACATCTTCGTCGAGACCCGGGGGCAGGCTCTCCGATTCGATGTCCGTCACGAAGCCGTGCTGGTAGCCGCGGCCGACGAGATCTTGGAGTTGAGCGTTTTCAGTCATGGTGGTGTCAGGCTTCCGCCAATTTGTCGCGTCGCAGGGCGGCTGCTGCGCGACCGCCGACGATAGGGTTCAGTTGCTGCTCGATGCCGCGCAGCGCAAAATCTTTGGTGTCGAGACCCGCGAGCTGCGCGAGACTCACGTCGTACAGCGAGCGGCGAATAGCGAGATTCACTCGCTGCCAGGCTTGACCCACGCCGCAGGTGGTCTCGATTTCACAATGCCCCTGGCCCGCCGAGCAGTCCGTGACGGCGACGGGGCCCTCGAGCGCATCGAGAATGGCAGCGGCCGAAATAGCCTCCGCCGGGCGAGCCAACGAATATCCCCCGTGCAAGCCGCGCGTCGAGCGGACGAGGCCGCTGCGCTGCAAAATCTTCAATACTTTGCTCACCGTCGGCATGCCGATGCGGGTGCGCTCAGCTAAGGCGGGTGCGCTCAGACAGGCCTCCGGGTCCCGGGCGAGAGCGGCCAGGAGCACGGTGGCGTAGTCGGTCATGCGGGAGATGCGGATCATAAACGGGACCATTTTAGTCCAGATTAGAAATAGTTGCAGGGAATTCACATGCTTGGGACCTCATGACGGGGCCGACGCTTTGGTAAACTCCCGGCCCCTTACGGGTCGCCATGGCGGTGGCCCTCTTTAGCCCCAGGGATGGCATGACAGAGCCCGTCATCAAGGTTAGCGGTCTGGATTACGAGGTCGGCGGTCGGTCGATCTTCAAGGGTCTCGATTTCGAGGCCCAGCCAGAGCGCATCACGGCCGTCATGGGTCCGAGCGGTACGGGTAAGACCACGCTGCTGCGACTCATCACGGGACAGACAAGCCCGACTCGAGGGCGCGTCGAAGCCTTTGGTCAGGATGTCAGCACGCTCGACAAGCCGGGTCTTTATGCCTTGCGCCGGCGCATGGGCATGCTCTTTCAAAACGGCGCGCTGCTCACCGACCTCGATGTGTTCGAGAACGTCGCGTTCCCCGTGCGCGAGAATGCGCAGCTTCCAGAAGTGGTGCTGCGCCAGCTCGTGCTCACCAAACTTCATTCGGTGGGGCTGCGTGGCGCAGCCAAGCTGATGCCGTCGGAACTCTCAGGCGGCATGGCGCGTCGCGTGGCGCTCGCTCGTGCCACGGTGATGGACCCCGAGCTGCTCATTTACGACGAGCCGTTCGTGGGGCTCGATCCCATCTCGATGGGTGTGATCGTTCGTTTGATTCGCGAGCTCAACGAGGCGCTCGGCATTACGAGCATCGTCGTCTCGCACGACGTCGGCGAGTTGTCCTCGATCGCGCACTACAGCTATTTACTCTCTGGCGGTCGCGCGGTGGCTTCGGGCACTCCCGATGAGTTGCGGGCGAGCCCGCTCGAAGTGGTACGCCAGTTCATGAGCGGGCAGGCTGATGGTCCCGTGCCGTTCCATTACCCGGCTCCCGATTACCACGCCGAGCTGCTCGGCACGCGGAGCGAGCGGTGATCGCGACGTTCATCCAGCGTGTCGGTCGAGTAGCCGTATTCCTCGGGCGAGTACTTGCTCAGTGTGGTCCGGCCTTGGCGCGTCCGCGGTCCGTCGTACATCAAATCTACAACTCGGGTGCTCGCTCGCTCGTCATCGTCATGCTCTCGGGGCTTTTCGTAGGCATGGTGCTCGGTCTGCAGGGGTTCGATCTCCTGCAGCGATTTGGCTCCGAAGATGCGCTCGGAGTAGCAGCCGCGCTCGGACTTCTCAAAGAATTAGGACCCGTGGTGACGGCGCTGCTCTTTGCGGGTCGTGCGGGCACGGCGCTGACCTCCGAAATTGGCCTGATGCGCGCCACCGATCAGCTCACGGCCATGGAAATGATGGCCGTCGATCCCTTGCGCTATGTCGTCGCGCCGCGCTTCTTAGGTGGCGTCATCGCGATGCCGCTGCTCGTGGCAGTATTCAACGTCGTGGGTTTATTCGGTGCGCAACTCATCGGTGTACAACTGATGGGCGTCGACCCCGGTGCCTTCTGGTCGCAGATGCAGGGCGCGGTAGAGCTCAACGATGTCAGCGAAGGCATCGTCAAAAGCGTGTGCTTCGGCGTGGCCTGCAGCCTCGTCGCCGTTCACGAGGGGTTCACCGCCAAACCGACCGCGCAGGGCGTGGGTCTCGCCACGACGCGCACCGTCGTCATTTCTTCGGTTCTGACGCTCCTGCTCGACTACATGCTCACCGCCGCATTTCTTGGAAGGTAATCGACTATGAAACCGCAACGCTCTCTCGAGATTGGCACCGGTCTTTTCGTGCTGCTCGGCTTCGCCGCGCTGTTTTTTCTTACGACGCAGCTGCCAGGCAGCGGCCTCACCATGGGGGGCGATACCGGCTATCGTGTGACGGCTCGCTTCGACAACATCGGCGACCTAAAGGGCGGCTCGCCTGTCAGCATGGCGGGTGTGCGCATCGGCCGAGTCGAGTCGGTGACCTTCGACTCGAACGACTACCGCGCCGTCGTTACGCTGCGTATCGATCCGCAGTTTGATCGTATCCCCGACGACAGCGACGCCAGCATTCAGACTCAGGGTTTGCTGGGTGGTAAGTACGTCGGCATCGGTCCCGGTGGCTCCGAAACTTTCCTCAAGGACGGTAGTCAAATCGAGTTTACGCAGTCGGCGATCGTGCTGGAGTCGCTCGTGAACAAGTTCTTCGCCAACTTCGCAAGCCGAGGCAGCGAAGGTGATGCCGCCAACGACGGCAGTTCGAAGGAGGGTGGTCAATGAGTTCTCGGGTCGTTACGGGTATTTTGTCGACGGTGTTTGCGGCGCTGGTATTGAACGCCGCGTTGATCGCCACACCGGTTTACGCGCAGGCCAAGTCGGTCGTACCGAAGTCGGTCGATGCCAGCGAGCCCGGCAAGCTCATCGACTCGGCCGCCAACATCATGATCTCTGAGCTCGATGCGCGCCGTGCCGAGTTCCGTAAAGACCCCACAAAAGTTTCTGCGCTTGTCGAGCGAGTGCTGCTGCCGCATTTCGATGTAGAGCACGCTGCGCGTCTCGTGCTCGGCCGCCACTGGCGTACCGCAACGCCCGAGCAGCGGAAGCGTTTCATCGATGCGTTTTACGGATCGCTGCTGAGCAACTACGGTGACGCGCTCATCGAATTCACAGGTGATCGCATCAAGGTGCTGCCGTCTCCGGTCGCAGCGGATGCGACGAGTGCCACGGTGCGCACCGAGGTCAAGCGTAGCAACGGTCAAAAAATTCCGGTCAATTACACGTTGCGTAAAACAGAGGCGGGCTGGAAGGCCTGGGACGTCGTCATCGAAGGCATCAGCTACGTGAAAAGCTTCCGCGAGGACTTCGGCTCCGAGATCGACCAAAAGGGTCTCGATGCCGTCATCGCTCGCCTCGAAGCGCAGAATCGAGCGGCGCAGAGCGGCGGACCGAAGACCTCGGGTGTTCGCGGAGTGCCTCTTTGAGCATGCTGGTCTTCGACAACCAGGGGCCGTTGCATCACGTGTTGCGTGGCGAGCTCACGTTCGCCTCGGCGTATGTCGCGTATTCCGACGGTCTTCGTCGGTTGATGGCGCTCGATCGCGGCGCTCGTTGCGAGTTCGATTGCTCGGGCATCTCCGACGCCGATAGCGCGGGTTTGTCCATGCTCATCGAGTGGAAAGGCGAGGCGGCCCGTCGAGGCATCACGCTCGTCTATCTCGGGTTACCCGCCGCCGTCGAGCGGCTGGCTCGTATCAGCGAAGTCGAGACCTTGCTCAAGGCGGCCTGAGCACCGCCTCAAGATTTAGGGCGTCGAGTCGGGCGTCGTCTCCTTGTCTTCGGAAAACTCAGAGTCTTCGGAAAACTCCGCTTCGAGATCCTCTGCGGGCATGTTGCCATCACGCACCTGATACTCGCGTCGCTGCAAATAGGCGCTGCGCACGAAGGCGTACGGATCGCCTGAACGATCAAGTACCGCGTCGGCATCGAGTAGTCGAACACGAGTCTCGAACTTATCGAACATCCAGAGTGACCATCGCGTGCTGTCGTCCTCTAGGTAGG
>JBIIHO010000187.1:0-4160 GCA_044235605.1 Steroidobacteraceae bacterium
TCGACAGTTTCTTTGGTGGTCGAGGTGGTGGCTCGCTTGAGCTATCGCCATTAAGAGGCTTCACTCAGACCGAAGAGCGCATCATTCAACTTTTGCTCGACTCCGTCTTCGAAAATCTCCGCGATGCATGGGCACCTGTTTACGCGCTTGAGCCGGAATTCGTCAGTCGAGAAATTAATCCCGCCTTTGCGCAAATCGGCGAGGATCGTGAAACCGTGATTGTGAGCCGATTCGAACTTGAGTTGGGATCGGACATCCGTGGACAACTCACGGTGATGTATCCGTTCTCGGCTCTTAAACCGATCCGCCTCTTACTTCGTGGTCGGGTCCAAGCCGGTGAGCGCGATGAGAAGCTCGCTGCGAAATGGTCAGATCAGCTTCAGGATGCGGTGTCGGATGCTGAGCTCGAGATGGTCGCGCAGCTCGTCACCCTTCGAGTGCCTGCGCTTGATCTCGCTTCGATCCGCCCCGGCGATACCTTGTGGTTCAAGCCACCACCGAGTGTCAAGGTGCTGGTGCAGTCCTCGCATCTCTTTGATGCCGAGTATGGCGCTGCCGACGGAAACGCCGCCATCCGAATCGAGCAGGTCATAGAGCCGCCCGAGGACGTCAAAAAGTTATCGGACGCGAGCGCATCCGATCACACGGAAGAATCGTCGGGCACGGAACAACGAACCGCACAACGTAAGCGCGCATGACGCTTATACAAAACGTCGCAGGAGCAACGTCAGAATGAACGAGTCAGCAATGGGCAATATTTCCAAGGGCGAAGCTGGAGCCGAGTCGAGCGTACAGCTCGAGTTGATCCAAAACGTCGCGGTCAGCGTCTCGGTAGAGGTCGGTCGCTCGTTATTGAGGATCCGCGATCTGCTGAGACTCGGCCAGGGCAGCGTAGTCGAGCTCGACCGCGTGGCCGGCGAGCCGCTCGATGTCTGCGTGAACAACACCGTTATCGCCCGCGGCGAAGTGGTGCTGGTCAACGAGCGCTATGGCATCCGCCTAACGCAGGTCGTCGATCCTGAAGATCGCGTCAAACATTTATAAGTGGAAGTTCATCGATTATGGACCCCATTCGTTATGTCACCGCATTGCTTTTCGTCGGTGGCTTACTCGCTCTGGCAATCTGGATGTTGCGGCGGTTTCGCTTCGGTAACCCGGACGCTTCGCGCAGTTCGCTCAGCATCACCGCCCACGCGTCTCTCGGTGCTCGGGAGAAATTAGTCGTCGTTCGATTCGGCGGCAAAGATCATCTGATCGGCGTAGCACCGGGCTCTATCTCGCGTATCGCCACCGCAGAGACTGATGGCTCTTCGATTGAGGAGAGACGTCCGTGATTCGTTTACGCGGTTTACTTGGGTTGGCGCTGACGATACTTTTCGTCTTCTCAACACCGGTTACTCTGGCGCAGGACGCTACCGCCATCGAGCTTCTCAGAACCACCCCGACGGCGGGGGGTGGGCAAGCGTACAGTCTGACGCTCCAAGCGCTTGGCTTGATGACGCTGCTGACGCTTTTGCCGGCGATCGTGTTGTCCATGACGGCGTTCACCCGCATCGTCATCGTACTGGGACTTTTGAGGCAGGCGCTGGGTACGGCATCGACGCCGCCGAATCAGGTGATCATTGGTCTTGCATTATTCCTGACTTTTTTCGTCATGGCCCCGACACTCGACGAAGTACAGCGAGTGGCTCTGCAGCCATATATCGAAGAGACCATCCCGTTCGAAACGGCGTTGGAACGGGCCGTCGACCCGATGAAGAAATTCATGTTGGCACAGACTCGCGAGTCTGACCTCAAGCTGTTCATGGACCTCGCAAAGACTCCGCCGGTCAGCACGCCGATGGAAACCCCGCTCAGCGTCTTGCTGCCGTCGTTTCTGACCAGTGAGTTGCGAACGGCGTTTACGATCGGATTTTTGATTTACATTCCATTCCTCGTGATCGATCTCGTGGTGGCGAGCGTGCTCATGTCGATGGGCATGATGATGGTCTCGCCCATCATGATCGCCTTACCATTCAAGTTTCTTCTGTTTGTTTTGGTTGATGGTTGGGCCGTGATTCTCGGATCACTCGCCGCCAGTTTCTCGGCGCCGCTGCCATGAACGAGACAGGCGTTGTCGACTTAGTGAGAGAGTCGATGTGGATCGGCGGATTGATTGCCGGTCCCATCATGATCATCGTGCTTCTCGTCGGCGTGATCGTCGGTATTTTCCAAGCCGCGACGTCGATCAACGAGATGACGCTAAGCTTTCTTCCAAAGTTAGTTGCTGTTGCGCTCGTGACACTACTCATTGGTGGCTGGCAATTACAGTTACTTGTGGATTTTGCACGGCGAATTTTTGAGCGGATCGCCGACGTCGGGACATAAATCTGTGCTCGATCTCGGCGTACTCACTCTGAATTGGCTGCAATCCATGCTGCTACCCTTGACGCGGGTCGGTGCGTTTTTTCTTGCGGCGCCACTCTTTACTCAGTCGGCAGGTACTGGCCGTATCCGCGTGATTTATGCCGCAGTGCTCTGTCTGCTCATGATGCCGTCGTTTCCGACGTCTTTATCGGAACCCTCGATGCCCTACGGCGAACCCAATCTGCTGCTGATTCTGAGTGAGGCGCTCATCGGTGTCTCGATGGGTTTAGCTCTACAGTTCGTGACTGCCGCGGTGGTGACGGCCGGTGAACAAATTTCGATGTCGGTTGGAATCGGCTTCGCACAGTCGTTCGATCCGTCACTCGGATCGACTCCAGTGCTCTCTCAGTTTCTCAATTTGCTCGCGCTGCTCATTTTTTTAACGGCGGGTGGTCATACGATCATGATCGCGATGATCACCGAGAGCATCCGTGCGATGCCTCCTGGTGAATTCCGCTTGATGGACGTTTCGTCGCTGCTCGAATTCTCGACCATCATCTTCAAGGGGGCCGGATTGTTAGCCGCGCCGCTTTTGTTGACTCTGCTTGCGGTCAACCTTGGAGTCGGCGCGCTGTCCCGTGCGACACCGTCTTTAAACGTATTCGCCGTCGGATTTGCGGTGAGCTTGCTGGTTGGCTTCGGACTTCTCTTCGTATTGATGCCTGCGATTGCTGAACGAGTTGCCGAATTGTGGCAGCAGGCAGCCGCGTATATCCGACCGAAGTTACTCGGAGAGGGCTGAGGCATGGCCGAGGAACAAGGCCAAGAAAAAACCGAGGAACCGACCGCGCGGAAACTTACGCAGGCGCGTGAGCGCGGCGAACTCCCGCGCTCTCCCGATTTCGGCGGGGCGATGGAAGTCCTCGTTATTTGTCTACTGATGTTCGTCCTCGGGGCAGAGATCATCGACGGCTTTGCGGAGATGCTGAAGAAGGGATTGACCTTTAATCGCGCTCAGATCGATGACGTCCAAGATCTGCCGCTTATGGCGGGGTCTCGCTTTATCGAAGGCCTGTGGGCGGTGAAGTGGTTACTTCTCGCATCAATCGTCGTGGCCTTGCTCGCATCGACGCTAAATGGCGGCTTCAATTTCTCAGGTAAGGCTGCAGCCCCCAAGTTGAGTAAGCTCAATCCGCTTAACGGTCTGAAGCGAATATTCGGTGCCCAGGCTTGGATCGGGTTACTACGTAATCTTCTTAAGTTCTCTGCCATCGCTGCGGTGCTGGGTATCGTTCTTTGGACGCGCCGTGCCGAGATGATCGCGATGTCTCGCGATTCGTTTGAAATGATGATCGCTTCGGGAGCTTCGCTCGCACTCGTCACATTCACTTTGGTTAGTGCGGCGGTCGCAGCAATTGCCATGCTCGACGTTCCTTATCAGCGTTGGAGTTACCTGAGGCGTATGCGTATGACGCTTCAGGAAGTCCGCGACGAGATGAAGGACATCGAGGGCCGTCCTGAGGTCAAACGACAAATACGACGTAAGCAGCGTGAGTTAAGTCGTGGTCGAATGCTGGATAAGGTGAAGGATGCGGATGTCGTCATCGTCAATCCCTCGGAGTTCGCTGTCGCTTTAGAGTATGACGAGTCGCGAAGCGCAGTTCCGATGGTGCTCGCCAAAGGGCGCGGCGAGATTGCGAAGTCGATCAAGGAGCGCGCGACGCTCGCGGGCGTCCCGATCGTTTCTTCGCCGCCGCTCGCGCGTGCCATCTACTTCACCACGGAAATCGAGGATCCGATCCCTGAGGGGCTCT
>JBIIHO010000188.1:0-4154 GCA_044235605.1 Steroidobacteraceae bacterium
CAGTCGAGCGATGTACTCGATCTGCCACCGTCCTCGCTCCTCGGTCGCCACCGCGTCGGGCCGATAGGCATCGATTTGCGCGCGATCGAGTAACTGCCTCTCGGAAAGCAGTCGTTCCACCGTGTCGAGACGTTCTCGCGTGACGGCAAGCTCCCCCGCCATGGCCCATACGATAGTGAGCAATCGATCCACGTCGTGATCTTCAAAGAAATGTGGTCGCTTGCCGCTGGCTGCGGCGTTGATGAGTTTTTGCAGCTCGAGATCGTTCATGCCTCGTACCCGCACGCATACCACATGCCACCTCGTCCGTAGTCTTCGACCTCTGTCGAGACCTTGGGCATCTCCTCTTCGACGAGCGCATGGATCTCCGTCTCGAAAATCTTGTCTCTCACGACTCCGAGTTCTTCCATGAGCTCGGGCAATCGTGTGTCGTGTAGAGCGCTCCAGAACGGCTCGTTGTTGTACTGGCAATCCCAGTCTCGAAGAAACTGCTCGAAGGCGCCCATTCCACGATATGGAGGTTGCTCCAGGTGAACCTGCAGACCGCCCGGCGCAAGCAAGCGCTTCGCTTCCTTCAAGATGTTCCGGAGCGCCGAATGGGAGGTCTCATGCAAGAACATCGCGCTGAAAATGAAATCGAAGTGTCCGTCTTCGAAAGGCAGCGTCTCGGCGTTCGCCTGCTGGAATGTCACGTTCGTGATGCCCATGCCAATCGCTCGCGCATGCCCGTATCGCAACATGGGGACCGCAAGATCCACCGCAATGATCTCGGCCTCCAGAAATGCCCGTGCGATCGGCAGTACGTTGTGACCGAGACCCGCGCCCAGATCGAGAATACGCCTCGGTACCCACCAGGGTCGTCGATGTCGCAGCCACTCGACCGTCCCGCGTCCAGCGCCATCGAGGTAGCGACCGAAAAGCCCCGTCGTGGTCGCGAACATTCCCGCATCGTAGTTGGCCGCTGCAGAGACATCGCCGTCGATATATTCGGCGTAGTAGCTACCCGGCATACAGTGATTATCGAGCTCACTTTGGTAGCGCGGCACCGAAATCGTTGGATCGAGTCGCAAGGTATCGGGATATGAAGCGCTCAGTGTCTGTGCACGAGCGCGAAGCGCCTGCATCTGACGCAGCACCAAGGCGCGCCCGGCTTGCTGTCGCATCTCCATGCCCGTACGACGCAGGGAGCTCCACATGCGGTAGTAGGCATCCTCACGCATCGCCTCACGAATCTCTCGACGTGTTTCAGGCGGTGCTCCGTGGGTCGCCATCCACTGCGGCGCTGCGCGTTCCGTGAAGGCGACCGCATTACCGGCAACCACGACGCCAGCCATGTACTTATTGAAGTTCGCGAGGAAATTGAACCTCGCGATGTCATCATGCGAGGCCACAGGCGACATCGCATGCTGTCCGGCATCGCTCCAGGGCGGCGCACATCCAGGCCGTATGGCGTCTGTCATGCTCAAAATTGTAGCATCGCGCTTCACATGAGCTCGCCCAACAACATCACGCACCGCCTCGTGGAACGATCGGTCTCGACGCGTTTCCCGAATCTCTCACCCAAGGCCGTCGAGTCAGCCAAGACCTTCATTCTCGACTCCATCGGAGTCGGACTCTCCGGATCTCGAGTTCCGCTCGTCAAAGACCTTGAGGCCATCTCGGAGAGCTGGGGTACCGACGAGGCGGCACGTATTTGGGGCTCGGGGCGTCGGGTCCCAGCGAGTACAGCCGCCTTTATCAACAGTTATCAAATCCACAATCAGGAATGGGATTGCCTGCACGAGCCGGCTCTCGTTCATCCGATGGCCGTGATTCTCGGCTCGCTAACGGCATGGTGCGATGCGCGCGGGGGAGTTCGCGGCTCGCAACTGATCGAAGGCTGCTCGGTCGCCGTCGATGTTGCCACGGCAATAGGACGCGCCGCCAAAAATAAACTTCGATTTTTCAGGCCTGCGATGTGCGGCGCCCTCGGGGCGACGGCGGGCATCGCACGCATCGAAGGCCTCGATGCGGTCACGACGCGCAGTGCGCTCGGCCTTGCGTACAGCCAACTTTCCGGCACGATGCAGGCCCACATCGAAGGATCGCCGATGCTCCCTATGCAGATCGGCTTCAACGCACGCATCGCTCTCGACGCTATCGGTCTGGCGCGACACGGCGTTCGTGGCCCCATGAATTTCTTGGAAGGTCCCTTTGGCTACTTCACACTCATCGACCCGGAATGGGATCCGTCGGCTTTCGATGATTTCGATTCGCGAGAGGCGATAACCGAGCTTTCGCATAAGCCATTTCCAAGCGGGCGCGCGACACATGGCGGCGTTGACGGCATCCTCAGCTTGCGCGAGCAATACGGGTTCCCGCTCGAAGCCATCCGCGAGATTCGTGTTCTCGCGCCGCCCCTCATCCTTCAGCTCGTCGATCGCCCGCCCTCGCCCACGATGGCGCCGTCTTACGCACGGCTCTGTCTACCCTACGTTGCAGCAACCGCCCTACTGCACGGTGATGTTCAGGTGAGCGATTTCGATCCAAGCGCGCTCGCCGAATCCGCGCGACACGCCTTAGCCGCGCGCATCCGTATCGTGAAAGACGGGAACCCTGCTGTTAACGTGCTCGCACCTCAGCGCGTCGAAATCAGCCTTCACGATGGCACCGAATTCGCCATCGACTTACCGGCAGTGCTTGGCGCACCGACGAGACCTCTCGGACGCGAGCGTCACTTGGCAAAGTTCCGCCGTGCCGCCTCCTCCGGCCTGCGGCCGATGAGCCCATCAAACGTGGAACGCCTCATCGACCTCGTCGATCATCTGGAACAACTCGACGATGTACGCACGCTCGTCGATGCGCTCCAATTCGACGTAGGGATAACATGAGCTTTCCGCATTATTTCGAATCGTTCGACTATGCGCAGATGCTGCGCGACTTTCCGATAGGCGACGCGTTTACCCAAGATTTTGCTCGTCGATCACGAGTCGACATTCGCGCCCACCAGGATCGCTTGTTTCGTCGCTGTCTCGAGCGGGCTTGGGAGATCCCGTTCTACCAGAGACTGTGGGGACGTCACGGCATTAAGCGCGAGGACATAAACAGTCTCGACGACATCACGCGACTACCGATTTTCGACAAAAGCGACCTCATGAAAAGCTTGGCGGAATATCCGCCCTACGGTGACTACCACGGCTTCGACAAGTGGCCGTCGATCGAGCGACCCGTCACCGTTCTACACACGACGAGCGGCACCACCGGACGTCCCCAGGTCGTTCTCTTCAGCCCCAAATCGCGAGAGGTTCAGGCTCTGCTCGTCGCACGCATCTGGCGCATGCAGGGTTTGCGACCCGATGATGTCATCCACTCCGTATACGGACACGGCATGATCAACGGTGGACATTTCGTTCGCGAGGCCGCCCTGCACTACACCAACTGCCTTTTTCTATCGGCTGGCACGGGCAAAGAAACACGCTCCGTTGCACAGATCGAACTCATGCGCGATATGAGAGTCACTGTCATCGTTGGTTTCGTCGATTACATCCGCCAGCTTGCCGAAACCGCGCGCGGTATGGGGCTCGAACCCGGTCGTGACCTTCCCGTTCGCGCCATTCTGGGCCATGTCGGCCGGGAATCCCGATCGGCGCTTTCAAAGGCTTGGGGCGGCGCCGAAATCTTTGATTGGTATGGCGTCGCCGACACCGGACCCATCGCCGCCGAGGGCCCGGATCGAGACGGCATGTATGTCATGGAAGATGCTCAGTACCTCGAGCTCGTGGAGGACTCGAGCGGCGCGGTCATCGACGACGACACGCCGGGAGATATGGTCGTGACTTCGCTCTATCGCGACGATGTCTACCCTCTCATCCGCTTCAACACCCACGACTTATCGGCTTGGCGCCTCGATGCGTCAGCGTCAGGCCTCTCGCTGAAGCGTACGGTAGGTGTACTGGGACGCAGCGACAACATGGTCAAGTTACGCGGCATCAATGTCTATCCGCTCGCGCTCGCCGCCATCCTCAATGAGCGGCCGGAGTTCGCCGGCGAATATATCTGTCGGGCGACTCGCGACGCCTCGGGACGCGACGAACTGACCGTCATCATCGAGACGCGGTCTCATACTGCGCGACCGAATCCCTCGCTCGAACGTTATTTCTCCGAGCTACTCGCTC